>CAIUXU010000019.1 GCA_903903205.1 uncultured Syntrophobacterales bacterium | reverse complement strand
CCGGTTTCCGTAGATGCGGAGCACCCCGACCATGATCCCGATCACGAGACCGCAGAGCGCAGAGGGGGCGATGAGTTGGAGACTCACCCAGAACCCCTTGAGCAGGGCGGGGTAGACCTCGGCCTGGATATAGAGCAGCCCTTCCGTCATCCCCGTTCTCCGTAGAGTTCTGTGATTTTGGAACAGAACTCCCGCGTTCGGGCATTTTCGGCATTGTTGAAGATCTTGTCGGGAGTCCCCCGTTCGATGATCCGGCCGTCCTCCATGAAGACGATCTCGCTCGCAAGCGAACTTGCAAAACCGATCTGGTGCGTCGCCATGATCATCGTCATCCCGTTGTTCCCCAGATCGCGGATGACCGTGTGCACCTCGCCGATCAGTTCCGGGTCGAGGGCCGAGGTGGGCTCGTCCAGCAGCATCACCTTCGGGTCCATCGCCAGCGCGCGGGCAATCGAAACCCGCTGTTTCTGGCCGCCGGAGAGCTGGGCGGGATACTTCTGCATGTGCTCCTTCAGGCCGACGCGCTCCAGTTCCATGACGGCGCGCACCCCGGCCTCCGCCTTTCCCATCCCCTTCACCCTGACCATGCCGATCCGGACGTTTTCAAGCGCAGTCAGGTGATCGAACAGGTTGAAATCTTGAAAGATCATCCCCACTTTCTGGCGGTAGGCGCAGAGGTCACGCTTGTTTGCGTAATGGACCTCCTGATCGTCCAGCCAGACCCGCCCCTCATCGGGTTTAACGAGGAAGTTGATGCACTGCAACAGGGTGCTCTTCCCCGCGCCGGAGGGTCCGATCAGGATCTTGAGATCCCCCTTGTTGACGTCAAGCGACGCCCCCCGGAGAACGTCTTTTTTCCCGTAGCGCTTCGATATGTTTTCGATCCGTAAAATGGGTCCTGTCATAAAGTTCCTGCAATCAATGCGGGGAATACCCCGGAATCCGCGCCCTCTCCTCCAAGAGACGGAGGGCTTTCGTCCCCAACCAGGTGAGAACAAGGAAGATCACCCCCGCAGCGAAATAGAGGGGGAGATGCTGATAGGTACGGGTCGCCACAAAATGCGCCCGCGCCATGATCTCGGCCACACCCAAAGCGTAGGTCACCGCCGAGTCCTTGAGCAGGATGGAGTACTCATTCGACCAGCCGGGGATGGAGAGCCGAAGCGCCTGGGGGAAAATAATGAACGAGATCGCCTTGAAATCGCTCATCCCCAGTGCCCGCGCTGCCTTGAGCTGTCCCTCCGGGAGCGACAGAATGGCCCCGCGGAAGATCTGGGACTGGTAGGCGGAGCTGATCAGACCAAGGACAATGATCGCGACCGTGAAGGCCGAGAGGTTGATATCGAAGGCCGTGCAGAGACCGAAGTAGAACAAAAACAGGAAAACCAGCAACGGGATTCCGCGGAAGAACCAGACATAAATCGCGATGAAGCGCCGGAGCACCGCGTGTCCGTACACCTGCCCCACGGCGAGGGGCGCTCCGAGGGCGAACCCCAAAGCCATCGCCCCCACCACAACGACCAGGGTCACCATTGCCCCCTGGAGGAGGTACGGAAGGGCATCAATAACAGCAGTCAGACTTTCCGGCATCCGTACACATGGTCCCCAAAAAGTCGGGAATATGGGGACATGATGCCGCATCGTCTCCCCATATTCCCGAGGCATTCCCATCATCCATCATTTGTCGATATACGTCTTCTTCAACTCGGCCCAGTACGGCGATTTCATCAGTTTCTTCAGGCCTTCGTTGACCTTCTTGAGGAACTCGGCGTCATCCTTGCGGATCGCATAGCCGAATTGTTCATCCGCCATCCCGAAGCCGCCCAGGATCTTCACAGGCTTCTTCCTCGCGGCGTCGAGCGCCGGGGCGTCGTCCATCGCGGCGGCGATAATCCGGCCGTTGACAACATCCTCGATTGCGAGGGGGGCGGAGTCATACTGAATCAGTTCGAACTTCTTTCCCCCTTTTTTGAGCAGGTTCTCATCGATCCATTTCGCCTCGGTCGTCCCTCGCTGAACGCCAATTTTGTTTCCGTCGACCATGGCCTGCTCCGGGGTGATCTTCGCATCCTTCTTGCCGACCAGGACCTGCTTGATTTTCCAGTAAGAGGTCGAGAAGTTGACCTCTTTCTTGCGTTCGTCGGTGATGCTCATCCCGGAGGCCACGATGTCGATCTTCTTGGCCTTCAGGCTGGGGATGATCCCGTCCCAGTCCATCGGCTGGTGTTTCACCTTGAACTTCATCTCTTTGGCGATCCAGTCCAGTGCCTTCACGTCAAAGCCATCCGGGTTGCCCGATTTGTCCACAAAGGCAAAAGGCGGAAAGTTCGCGTCAATTCCGTTGATATAGACCTTCTCCTCGGCCATGGCGAACGTCGCAGACAAGATCAGCAACGCCGACAGCACCAGAACCATACCCCAAATCCTTTTTCCCCTCATAAATACCAATCTCCTTTCTTTCCGTTGTTTTGTTGTCCATTCCGCAAAAAAGATCGATTCCCGAATACAATCACCGCCACAACACAGGAAGCGATCACCATATCTGCAAAAGACGCGGGAGCATAAACAAATTCGCGGGGAGTGTCAAGATGAACGGGTCATAAAATAAATGCCGCCTGCAAGGCCGCGGAACCAGAGCGAGAGAAGAGCTTCCAAACGCCGGGGTTGCTATTTTGCGGCGGGATGTTTATGATGGCGCCATGAAAAAAGGAGATGCATCCAGATTTTCCCGGACGCTGCTGCTTGCGGTAGCGTTCCTTTTTTTCGCGGCATCTGCGCTGGCGGCCGGCGAAACTTTCCCGAAACCCTCCGGAGCGGACAACGACTTTGCCGGGGTCATTTCCACCCAATACGCCGGCCCGATGGAAAGCCTCGCCCTGGAGGTTCTGGAAAAAACGGGAACCTCCATTGTCGTGGCCACAGTGAAGACGATCGGTGACAACGATCCCAACGACTACGCAAACCGCCTCTACCAAGCCTGGGGAATCGGGAAAAAGGGTGAAGACAAGGGGGTTCTGATTTTCTTGGCCGTAAAAGAGCGACGGGTCCGGATCGAGACGGGGTACGGCGTGGAGGGGATCCTTCCCGACGGCCTCACCGGTGAAATACTCGACCGTTACGCCATCCCTGCGTTCAAAACCGGCGATTATGGAAAAGGATTCTCGGATACGATGGCGGCGGTCTCTGCCGTCTTGGCAAAAGCGGCAGGGGTTTCCATCACAGGCGCGAAAACGCCGCCACAAAAGAAGCAGCAGAAGCAAATCCAAACCGAAACGGGAATCGGCGGGATCGGACAGATTCTGCTTCTGATTCTGGCCGTATTCTTTCTTCTTGGCACCCGCCAGGGCCGGGCGCTGCTCCCCTGGCTTCTCTTTTTGCTGATGAGCGGCGGCGGGGGCGGCAGACGCGGCGGGGACGGTTTCGGCGGGTTTGGCGGAGGAGGCTTTGGCGGCTTCGGCGGGGGCTCAAGCGGCGGAGGCGGCGCCGATCGCGGATTTTAATCGAGGTGAACTGATGTCCAAAATACCCAGGAAACCGGAAGAGATATTTTCCGAAATCACCGGCGATTACCGGAAGATCTTCGGAGAAGAGCTGATTTCCATCATTCTGTACGGGAGCGCGGTCGGGGAGGATTACATCCCCGGAAAATCAGATATCAATTTTCTGATTACGCTCACGGATCGGGGGATTGAAGGGCTCGATTCTGCCCTGGAGACGGTTCGAAGATGGCGGAAACGGAACGTTGCGATCCCCCTCTTCATGACCCGCTCCTTCCTCGCGGGGTCGCAGGATTCTTATCCGGTCGAGTTCCTGAACATGAAGCGGCACTACAGGGTTGTTACCGGTGAGGATGTTCTGGCGCCGCTTGCCTTTAACCCGCAGCACATCCGGCTCCAGCTCGAACGGGAGCTCCGGGGCAAGCTTCTCCATCTCCGGAGCGGTTACCTTGTGACGGAAGGCAAGGCAGGCAAGATCCGTGATCTGATCGGCGCGTCACTCACGGCGTTCGTTTCGCTCTTCAGCGCCCTTCTCGCTCTAAAAAAACTGGAAATTCCGCACGGGAAACGTGATATCATAGCGGGTGCAGGCGCCGCCTTCGGTTTCGACGCCGCGGTTTTCCTGAAATGCGAGGAGATTCGGAGAAAGGCAGACCATTTTTCGTCGGCCGAGGTGCAAACGGTCTTCAAGGACTACCTGAGAGGGGTTGGTCATCTTTGTGAGATGATAGAACAAATGGATATTCAATCGTAAAAACAGGAGGTAGGGCATGACCAGCGGAAAGAAAATTTTACTCATTGCCGTCATCGTGATTGTGATCTTGGCGGTTTCCTTCTTCTCCTTCTTCAAGGGGAACTACAACCAGTTCGTTGCCCTCGATGAAGGGGTCAAAGCGGCCTGGGCGCAGGTGGAAAACCAGCTTCAGCGGCGCTATGACCTGATCCCGAACCTTGTCGAGACGGTCAAGGGCTATGCGAAGCAGGAGAAGGACGTCCTCGTGGAGGTGACAAACGCAAGGGCGCGCGTCGGCGGAGCGGCGACAGTCCCCGACAAGATCAACGCCAACAACGAGTTGACCGGTGCGCTCAGCCGTCTCCTCGTCGTCGTAGAAAAATACCCGGAGCTCAAGTCAAATGTGAATTTCCTCCGGCTTCAGGACGAGCTGGCGGGGACGGAGAATCGGATCTCCGTCGAGCGGAAGCGGTACAACGACGCCGTGCAGGTCTACAACGTGGCAATCCGCAGCTTCCCGGCAAACCTGCTGGCAGGAATGTTCGGTTTCGCGAAAGCCGCCTTCTTCGAAGCCCCGGCCGTCGCCAAGGCGACGCCTCAAGTCAAGTTTTGAGAACCCTGTGGCAGGGTTAAGATACTAATAAAATTAAAAAAGGAGCAAATAAAATGGACAAGTACGTTTATACATTTGGCGGCGGTTCCGCCGAGGGTGCAGCAAGCGACAAGAACCTGCTGGGGGGCAAAGGCGCCAACCTGGCGGAAATGTGTTCCCTGGGCATTCCGGTGCCGGCAGGCTTCACCGTCAGCACCGAGTGCTGCACCGCCTATTACGAAGGCGGCTGTAAACTCCCCCCGGGGCTCACCGACCAGGTTCTTGCCGCACTCAAGAAGACTGAAACGGTCATGGGGATGAAATACGGCGACGCAGCCAATCCACTGCTGCTCTCCTGCCGCTCCGGCGCGCGCTCATCGATGCCCGGAATGATGGACACCGTTCTGAACGTTGGCCTCGCCACCTCAACCATCCCCGGCATCATCGCCAAAACGGACAACCCCCGCTTTGTCTGGGATTCCTACCGCCGCCTGATCATGATGTACGCCGACGTGGTCATGGAGAAGGCGGAAGGGCTCGAACCCGCGCTGGGAAAGGGGATCCGCAAGATCCTCGATGAAAAACTGGACGAAGTCAAACGCGCGAAGGGCTGCAAATCCGACACCGATCTTGGCGCAGACGACCTCAAAACCCTCGCCGAATCCTTCAAGGCGCTGGTTGAAAAACACCTCGGCAAACCTTTCCCGGACGACCCGATGGCGCAGATGTGGGGCGGTATCGCAGCGGTATTCAAAAGCTGGAACGGCAAGAAGGCGGTCTCCTACCGCCGCATCGAAGGCATCCCGGATGAGTGGGGTACCGCCGTCAACGTTCAGGCGATGGTATTCGGCAACATGGGCGACTCCTCCGCCACCGGCGTGGCCTTCACCCGCGACCCGGCCACCGGCGACAACAAATTCTACGGCGAATGGCTGGTCAACGCCCAGGGCGAGGACGTCGTGGCCGGCATCCGCACCCCGAGCCCGATCAATGACGACACGAAGAACGAGCAAAACAAGCACCTCGTGAGCATGCAGCACGCGATGCCCGAAACCTACAATGAGCTCGACGCCATCCGCATGAACCTGGAAAAGCGCTTCACCGACATGCTCGATATCGAGTTCACCATCCAGGCGGGAAAGCTCTGGATGCTGCAGTGTCGCGTCGGCAAACGCACCGGCACCGCCGCGCTGAACATGGCGCTCGACATGCTGAACGAGGGGCTCATCAACGAAAAGAGCGCCGTAATGCGCGTCGAACCCAAGCAGCTTGATGAACTCCTCTACCCGATCATCGATCCGAAAACCGAAAAGGACGCGCACCTGATCGTCAAGGGTCTGCCCGCTGGCCCCGGCGCCGCCTGCGGCGTGCTGGTCTTTACCGCCGAAGCCGCCGTGGCCTCTTTCCGCGCCGGCAAGAAATGTATCCTGCTGCGCGAAGAGACCAACCCGGAAGACGTCGAAGGGATGCGCGCGGCGGCCGGCATCCTCACCGCCCGCGGCGGGATGACCTCCCACGCGGCGCTCGTCGCCCGAGGCTGGGGCAAGTGCTGCATCGTCGGCGCAGGCGGCCTCCACGTAGACGAAAAAACCAGAACAGCCCGGATCACCGGCTCCGATATTGTACTCAAGGAAGGCGATGTCGTCACGCTGAACGGCACCATGGGCCATGTCTATGTCGGCTCCCTCCCGATGATGGACGCGACCGAAAATCCCCGTTTCCAGCAGTTCATGACCATGGCCGACAAGTTCCGCACGATGGGGGTGCGCACCAACGCCGACACGCCGCAGGATGCAAAAGTAGCCCGCAACTTCGGCGCCGAGGGGATCGGCCTGGTCCGCACCGAGCACATGTTCTATGGAGAAGGCTCCGACGAGCCCCTCTTCTACCTGCGCAAGATGATCCTCAGCAATACCGCTGCGGAGCGCAAGGCCGCCCTGGCTGAACTCTACCCGTTCGTCAAGGCGACGCTGAAGGGAACCATGGAGGCGATGGAAGGGCTGCCGGTGACCATCCGCCTCCTCGACCCGCCGCTGCATGAGTTCGTGCCGCAGGGCGCCGAGAAGCAGGCTGAGCTTGCCAAGGCGCTGGGTATCGCGCCGGAGGAGATCAAAAAGCGCGGCGAGGCGATGCACGAAACCAACCCGATGATGGGCCACCGCGGCGTCCGCCTCGGCATCACCTATCCCGAAGTAAGCGAAATGCAGATCCGCGCGATCTTCGAGGGCGCCGCCGAGCTGACCCTGGCCGGCAAGAAGTGCATCCCGGAGATCATGGTGCCGGTAACCTGCGACGTCTCGGAGATCGTCGTCACCAAAAAGATCGTGGATCAGGTGCACGCTGAAATTCTGAAACAGTTCGGCATGAAGGAGCTGGATTACAAGTACGGAACCATGATCGAGATTCCCCGCGCCGCGCTGCTCGCCGACCAGATGGCGAAGAGCTGCGAATTCTTCTCCTTCGGCACCAACGACCTCACCCAGTTGACTTTCGGCTTCAGCCGCGACGATATTGGCGGGTTTAT
>CAIUXU010000018.1 GCA_903903205.1 uncultured Syntrophobacterales bacterium | reverse complement strand
GTGAAACGGATCACCGCGTTTCCCTCCTGTTTTTCGGAGACGGCCTGTGGCGGGTAGGACCAGAGGCCCGCGATCTTTCGGCGGATCTGGAGCAGATAGGATTCGTAGGGACCGCCGGGGTTTTCCAGGCCGACCGAATCCTCGCGGTAGCCGCTACTCGTTGCTGCTCTCGAACGGGCGGACGGCGGTGTCGGCGCCGGCTCGCTGCGGGCAGAAGCCGGTTGCGATTCAACTTCCGCTGGCGTTTTTAGTTCGACGCTCATCACCGTCTCGGGTCGCGGATTGCCCGTCATGTCAATGCGGGCCGTCAGGGCGATGACCAGTGCATGTCCTGCAAGCGATGCCAGAATAAAAGGGATGAGAAATCTCTTCGCCATCATGGGGCCGGGAAACCTCCGTCGTTCAAACGGTACGGATGATGAAGGAATTCGAGAAAAAAGTCAAATTTTGGAAATGCAAACATTGCCGGAAACCGATGAAAGATGGATGCGGGTCGCACTTTTGGAGGTGGAACGGGCTCGTGAGGCCGGGGAGGTGCCGGTCGGGGCGGTGATTGTCCGCAACGGTGAACTGCTCGCCGCCGCCCACAACCACCCGATAGCGCTGCATGACCCTTCCGCCCATGCCGAGCTTTTGGCCATCCGCCGGTCGGCCCTCGCCGTCGGAAATTACCGCCTCCCGGGTACGACGCTTTATGTCACGCTCGAACCCTGCCTGATGTGCGCCGGCGCGATCCTCCATGCCCGGATCGACCGGCTTGTCTTCGGCGCCGCCGATCCCAAGAACGGCGCCGTGGTCAGCCTCTACCGCCTGTTCGATGACCGGCGGTTCAACCACACCGTCTCCGTCACGGAAGGGATCCTCCGGGATGAATGCAGTGAAATTTTGAGTGGATTTTTTCGCGAAAAGAGGCTAGCATCGCCCCCGTGATGAAATCTCGGCATGGGAGCGCTTCCGTCGGAGATGAAAAAGCTTTAAGATCCGGAGAGGTACCGAAGTGGTCGTAACGGGATCGACTCGAAATCGATTTGGGGGCCAAAAGCCCTCACGGGGGTTCGAATCCCCCTCTCTCCGCCAGTAGGGCAGGGCGTTCGGCAGCAAAGGCCGGACGCCCTGTTTTTGTGCAGAACATTATTAAATGGAATGAGAATTCGGGGACAGATTTCAAATCTTCCCCTGAGAAATGAGGATGACGATGGGACTCTATTCAGAGAGGGCAGGATTGATCGACAGTGAAAACGCATTCAGGATTGGACCGTTGATTCGACTCCTCGAGGAGCAGGGACGGGATGTGGTCCGGTGCAACATCGGCGAGCCGGATTTTCCGGTTCCTTCCTTCATCAAGGAGGAGGTCAAACGCCAGATCGACCTGGACAACACCCATTACTGCGACCCGCAGGGGATTCCATCCCTGCGGGCGGCCATCGCAAGGCAGCTTTCGGAAACACGGGGGATCCACGCGGAGGCGGAACGTATCGTTGTCTTTCCGGGAGGGAAACCCCCGATTGGCTTGTGCCAGCAGACCTATTGCGGTCCAGGGGACGAGGTGGTTTACCCGAGCCCCGGCTTCCCGATCTACGAATCCTTCATCCCATACGTGGGCGCCACGCCGGTGCCTCTTTATTTGAAGGAGGAGAATGAATTTTCCCTCTCCGGTGAAGAGCTGGCTTCCGTTCTGACCAAAAAAACCAAACTGATCTTCCTCAATTTCCCATCCAACCCGACGGGAGGGGTTGCATCGCCGGAGCAGCTTCAGGAGATCGCCTCGGTCATCCGGAGCCGGTGCCGTGAGGATGTCCGCATTTTTTCCGATGAAATCTACGAGCACATCCTGTTCGACGGCCACAGCCATCACAGTATCCTCTCTTGCCCCGGCATGGAGAAAAACGCAATCCTGGTGAGCGGCGCCTCCAAGAGCTTTGCCTGGACGGGCGGCCGGATCGGCTGGGCCCTGTTTCCGACGCGGGAGGAGGCGGAGCTCTTCAAGAACCTCAACATTAACTACTTCTCCTGCACCGCCGCCTACAACCAGGAGGGGGTGCGCCTGGGGCTTGAATCGCCGGAAGGTATGGTCGAGATCCGAAAAATGGTGGAGATCTTCCAGATGCGCCGCGACTTGGTCGTGGAAGGGCTGAATGCCATTCCGGGGATCCTTTGCCTGAAGCCGCGAGGAACTTTCTACGTCTTTCCCAATGTGGAGAAGGCCTGCCGGAATCTGGGGATCATGGATGCCTACGCAGGACTTCCGGAAAGGGTCCGGGAGAAGACGAGCCCCTCGACCCTGCTGCAGATGTTCCTGCTGTTCGTTCACGGTGTGGCGACAATGGACCGGAAATCGTTTGGCCGGATCGGCGCTGAGCCGTTCCACTACCTGCGGCTTTCGATTGCAACCGGCACGGAGGATCTGAAGAAGGGCGTGGAACGGATAGCGGCGGCAGCCTCGGATCGGGAAGGGTTCCGGCGGTTCTTCGCTGCTGGCGAGCATTTTTTCTAAAATCACCGCGCCTCGCGCAGCTTCGGGATGGGATCATCCATTCCTCGAGATGCCGACCACGCTCAATAACATCAGTGTATATAGAACGTTCCAATCTGGACTGGCGGCTGTGGGATGCCCATCTGACTTGTAAAGCACCGACTGTCGCTCGTTCAATGCGCTGGCTGAAGGCCAAGTCCGCCATCTGTGCGGCCTGCTACAATTTGATCAGGCCCCACGAAACGCTCAGCCGCGGCAAAGATCGGATCTTCCGGCCCAAGACTCCGGCTATGGCAGCCAACGTTACGGATCATCGGTGGACGTTTTCTGAACTGCTGGCCTACCCAGCGCTATGTCAATGATATTGGGACATTACCGGATAATCGATACCCGTTCATTAAAAGATGCTGCCGATATACATCCCTTTCTGCACCGCTCATTCGGCCGCATTTCCCTCTTCAGCCACGATCCGGTTCGTCAGCCTGCCAAGCTTTTCGATTTCAATCGCGCAGACATCGCCTACCTGCATGTAGGTAGGGGGGGTGCGGAATTTTGCGAGTCCTCCGGGGGTGCCAGTCGCCACGATGTCTCCCGGCTCCAGGGTGAATATCTCTGACAGGAAGGCCACAAGCGTCGGGCAATCGTAAACCAGCTCCCGGGTGTTGGAGGTCTGAAGCTCATGGTCATTCACCCAGAGTTTCATATCCAGATTGCCGGGATCGGGCAGCTCGTCTGCCGACAGGAGGAAGGGCCCGCAGGGGGCGAAATTGTCAAAGGTCTTCCCCCGGAGTACCTGCTTGTCCAGTTCGGTCAGATCGCTCGCACTCACGTCGTTGAGGATCATGTAGCCACCGATGTACTCCAGGGCCCTCTCTTTGGGGACATGCCGCCCCCTCTTTCCAATGACAAACGCCAGCTCTGCCTCGTAGCCGAGCATCTTCGACATCTTCGGATAGATGATGGGATCATCGGGACCGCAGAGGGCGTTGTTGTATTTTGAGAAGATCCTCGGCGCGGGCGGGAGGGGCACGCCGGTCTCCCGGATGAAGTCGTGATAGTTGTGGCTCAGACAGATGATGCGCAGCGGGTTCTGCACCGGCGCGCCCAGCTTGACTTCCTTCCTTTCAAAGACGAACCGCCTGCCGGAAGCCCCAAGGTCCGGACAGCGGTTTCCCTTTGCAGCATCGAGGGCTGTGGCGGCGCTCTCCCGGGAACGCTTGCCGCCTGCCAGGAACGCGATGCTTTCGTTGGGAACGATGGCCGCCGCAAGGGCTTGGTAACGGGGTTCTTTCGCGGCGGCAAGCAGGTTCTCGAAGGCATAGTTCAGATCGATGATCCGCTCGTCGCCGGCGATCGCCCCAAGGCGATAGCCCCGTTCCGCATATTGGTACATGACGATTTTCATGACACCCTCCTCCTGAAATGATCCGGGCCCGGTAATGAACTTGCTCTCCGGTACACCGGGAGCGGTATACTAACATGCCCCCGATGATATCAAGAACAATTTTCCAAGGCTGGGACGGTGTGCCCGTGAGAAACGGCGTTGCTTTTTAAATTTACTTCGTATATTGAAGTGTTATCAATTACACTCTTACGTGAGCAATTTATACTGACGGGACAAAACCGCATCGGTGTATAGCAGGACAAAGCTGTTATCGGAGGACCGGAAAATGATAGTGGATGGAACGATCGACGATCTGCGTCAACATGCCCCGTTCGACCGGATGGACCGAAAATCCCTTGCCTTCCTGGTGGATAAATTCAATCTGGCCTATTTTGCCAAGGGCAGGAAGATAACCGGACCCGACCATGGAATCGCTCGCATTCTTTACATTGTTCAGCGTGGGTTGGTTCTCGGAGAGCGGGACGACAGCTCTTTGGCCTCGAAGGATACCGTTGAATACGCCGGTGGCGAATGTTTCCCCGTGGCCGAGGTGGTCGGCAAGCAACCTGCCGGTCACCTCTTTGTCGCACTCGAAGACTGCTTTTGCTATGAGGTAAATGCAGACGATATCGAAGCGCTGATGGGCATGAGCGAACCGTTCAAGGCATTCTGCAGCAACAGTGTAAACGCCCTCTTGCTGCAATCTCATGCCATGCTGCAGACATTCCATGCACAGCAGTCGAAGCGCCAGCAGCCGATGAATGCCTTCCTGCGCGATTTGGTACACACGGAGCCGGTGAGCTGCCCGCCCGGAGAAAAAATAAAAAGCGCGCTCGAAGCCATGCAACGGGCCAAGGTGGGTTCGATTGTCGTGACGGGTAAAGACGGCGCGCCGATCGGCATTTTTACCGAGCGCGATCTGCTCAAGCACACTGTTGCAGGATCCCTGGACCTGGCAAATCCGATTGAAGCCTACATGACGCCCTCCCCGAGAACTTTGCCAGAGACGGCAACCGCATCCGAAGCCGCGGTGCTGATGGTCAGGCTCGGCATACGGCATGTGGTTGTGGTGGCGGAAGGCAGGCTTACAGGTGTTGTCTCTGAGCGAGACCTGTTTGCACTGCAGCGGACCAGTATGCGCAACATAACCCACTCCATAGAGATCGCAAAAGAGGAAAAAAGCCTCAGGCAGGCCGCCGTCGATATTCGCACTTTGGCCGGCAACATGATTGCGCAAGGTATCGGTGCGGAACAATTGACCCAACTGATTTCCACGCTGAACGACAAATTGGTCTGCAGGATCATAGAAATAGAGATCGTATCGCATGACCTTGAAGGCATCGATTTTTGCTGGATGGCGTTTGGCAGTGAAGGACGTCTGGAGCAGACGCTATCGACCGATCAGGACAACGGGATCATTTTTTC
Organism: uncultured Syntrophobacterales bacterium; assembly: GCA_903903205.1. Lineage (GTDB taxonomy): Bacteria > Desulfobacterota > Syntrophia > Syntrophales > UBA5619 > UBA5619. The sequence goes on along the minus strand of CAIUXU010000018.1, from coordinate 445 downwards.
AGACCGGCCGTACGCTGAATCGGTTCGCGGCCGGGTTCTGCCTTTTGCGCGCTCTGTAAACAAGAGGCTCGATTCCTGCGGCTTTCCGCTGTGCAAAGGCGAGATCATGGCCGGCAACCCAAAATGGTGTCTCAGTTTCAGCGAGTGGCGTGAGAAATTTGCAGACTGGATTCGCAATCCTCAACCCCAGGCAATGCTTCACTCGATGATTTTCTTTGATTTCCGCTCTCTGTGGGGGAGGGAGGAACTCGTCCACGGGTTGCACGATTGGCTGGTTGCCAAAGTGCGCGATGATCAGCGTTTTTTACGGGCGATGGCGAAGGTTGCACTGGACTCGCGACCGCCGCTTGGATTTTTCAACAGTTTCGTGACATCCGCCACGAAAGGCGCGGCCAACACCATCGACCTCAAAACGCAGGGCACGCGCCCTTTTGTTGATGCGGCG
>CAIUXU010000017.1 GCA_903903205.1 uncultured Syntrophobacterales bacterium | reverse complement strand
GTCATTTCCGGCCACATACTTGTTTTTCTCATGTTGGCCTCGCTGAGTTCCAGGCGACAGCTGCAAAATATTCCTCCTGGAATTTCCGTTGCCTGACCTGAATGCCTGCCTCCTAAACCTCAAACAATGGCCACCCCCAGGACGGGTCTCCCATCCACCCTCCTCAATGCTATACCGGGGGTCCCCATATTTTCAGAAGAGACCGGGGGGGCATTTTATTCTGATCAGCAGCGAGGGAGAAGGGGCTGATGCCGATCAAGACGGCCACGGCAGATATTTGTGTCCGCAGTCTTTGCATTTCACACGGGCAAAACCGTGATGGAGAACGCCGCAATCCAGATACCGAGAAATCACCTGCTGGACGCAAGGTTGTCAGAATCCAAACTGTCGTCTTTTCAGCGTGAGCGGGGGTGGATACTGAGGACCACGGGCAGGGTGACGGTAATCATCAGAACGCCGACGAAGACGAACGGCCAGCGGTATCCCCAGGCAGAGGCCATGATCCCCCCGAACAAGGGACCGGCGGCCATCCCCAGGGCGGTCATGGACGAGGTTAGTCCGTATGCCTTGCCGTAACTGTTCGGCGGGATCAGGCGTCCGACCAGGGCGTTCATCGTGGGAAGGATACCCCCCGCCGCCAGGCCGTACAAAACTCGAAGCAGAATCAGATGGAGGATGCCCTGCGCCGCACCGTGCAGGATCATGCTCACGGCTGTCAGGAGGAGATGGAACAGCAGTATCCGTCGGTAGCCGATCCGGTCGCTGAGGTAGCCGATCCCACCGGCGCTCAGTGCGGCGGCCGCACCGCTGATCGCGAAGAGTATGCCCGTCGTCGAGGCCACACCGCCCCGCGCCAGGCCGTAAACCGTTTCGATGAAGAGCGGCAGGATGGGCGAGACGAAATGGACCGTGAAGTGGAAGAAAAAGAAGAGGGCGAGCAGTGCGGGAAAGCCCTCATAGGCCAGGAGGGAGAAAATCCGATCGCTTTTCGCGAGCGTCTCCTTCGACGGTCGGTTGAACCGTTCCCGGGTTCCGAAGAGGACGAGCGTCCCGCCCAACAGGAGAATTGCGCCGCCCATAATGAACGTGAACCGGTAGCCGATAACATCGGCCATGATCCCCCCGATCCACGGCCCCAGCGTCATACCGAGGAAAACTGCTACCTGCATGAGCCCCAGTGCGTATCCCAGCCGTTGCTTCGGGACGACCGTTGAAACAAGAGCGATGGAGGCCGAAATGGTTCCCGTCGTCGCCCCGGAGAGGAGCCGAAGGAAAAGGAGTTGCCACACATTGGAGACGAGCCCCATCGCGATAGTGATGATGGCACCACCGAACATGGCCCGTTCCACCATGATCTTCCGCCCGTGACGGTCCGCGAGCCATCCCCAGAGTGGAGAGAAGAAGGCCATGACCAGGCTGGCGGAACCCGCCATGACACCCGCCCAAACGGGGACGAGGCGTTCCGTGGTGACTCCCAACTCCCTGATGTAAAACGGAAGGAACGGCAGGACGAAGGCAAAACCGACCATGGAGAGGAACTGGGCGGCGAACATGATGTAGAGGGTCAGTTGCCAGGGCTGCTCCTTTTCCGGTGCGGTAGGATCGCGATATGGGCTCATGTCCATGGGTTATTTCAGGGACGTACTGCGAAACGCAGCCGCTTCCCGTATGCGATGGCCGTAGGAAGCCGTTCGGGATGGTCGTCTTTCATTCATCTCCGATTGATAATACAAAATAAAACGTGTATCAACACAAATATGAGTATCCGAATCCTCTCGCCGTTGCAAATAGTAAATCCAGCGTGATGATCCCTCTCGTGATCGCGGACACAGCGCAGAGACAAGTGGGCCGTGTTGGCGGTGGTTGCCTATGGGCATAGACATTTCACAGCTTCGTGTTAATGCCTTCATGCT
>CAIUXU010000016.1 GCA_903903205.1 uncultured Syntrophobacterales bacterium | reverse complement strand
GGTAAAGACCGGTTCCAGATCATCCATGCTGTATCCCGCATTTTTCACAATTTCCGGGATCGTTATATCGGTAAAGATCGATACCTGCACCTCGCCGTTCATAAGTTGCTTGACATTGGTGACGGGGAGGGGAGAGCTGACCAGGTTCGTAAAACCTTTGCTCTTCAGATCCTGTTCGGTAAACCAGTCGGTTGTCGTGGCGATGGCGGCAATCTTTTTGGCCTCTTCCAGGCTGTTAATTTTGATGCCGGAGCCTTTCTTTGCGTAAAAGATCGCGCTGTTTTTACCGACCGGCCCTACCCATTGAAACAGCTTCTCCCGTTTTTCCGTTCTCTCGGCGCTGAAAAGCACCACATTGGGGGTGCTCGATGCCGTTTTGTAGGCCTCGTCCCAGGAGGTCAACCGGATGCGATCCGAAATGCCCTGGCGGGCAATGATCTCCCGAACCACGTCCGTGACAAAACCGGTGACCTTCCCATCTTTCATGAAGGTGACCGGCGGGTACTCCTCCGTCAGCATTTGAACTTCCGAAAAACCTTTCATGTTTTTCTGAAGTGGGCATGCGCACCCGGCAAGAACAAGCAACCCCAGCATCAAACAGAAACAACCGATTTTTTTCATAAAATTTCCTTTCTTTCAAGTGTGTTTTTGCATTAAGAAACGCGGAGTGTTTTTATCGCCCTTTGGGTGAATAATCAAGGCAATGTTGTCATGGGTGAAAAAAAATATTGACAAACTTTTTTCGGGAGATTAGCCTAATGGAAAAGCTTTACCATGGCATCACAAACCGTCAGCAACAGAAAGGAGAATTAACATGTCCAATTTACAAAAGTACGACCTGAACGAAATCCCCTGGACCGACGTCGCCGCCTCCATCAAGGCGGGCAATGACACGATCATGATCCCGGTGGGCAGCCTCGAGAAACACGGGCATCACGTCCCCCTGGGGGTCGATTCCTACACGACGATGGGAAGCGTGGAACTGGCCGCCAAGAAGGCGAAGGTGCTCTACTCGCCGCTGCTTCCCTTTGGTGTTTCATCGCACCACATGGGCGAAGCCGGCTGGGGAACCGGTACCATCACCCTTCCTCCCGAGATTTATCGCCAGGTTCTTTACTCCATTGGCCGCAGCCTGATCTTTGCCGGCTTCAACAAGCTGGTCTTCGTCTCCCACCACGGCACCAACATGGGCTCCCAGGGCGACGCGCTGCGCACGCTCCGGGCCGAGACGGGCTGTTTCTGCGCCTACTACAAGACCCCGACGGAGCGCGATTGCGCCGTCGTGGCCGACCTGATGACGGGCCCCCCGGAAGAGACCCCCGGCTGGCATGCAGGCGAGCTGGAGACCTCCACGACGATGGCCTACCTGACGGACAGGGGGAACTACGAAGGATCGGTGTTCATGGAGCGCGCCAAGCAGGACCGCGCACATGCCCCGAAGTGGATGGGGCCGGCCTTCACCAAGTCGGACGGGACCAACACGGTCAAGTTCCAGGGTTCCGAAAATATCTTCATCCCGATGCTCCACCACGAGTACTCGGACACCGCCACGATCGGCAACCCGCTGCGTGCAAGCGTCGAGCAGGGTCACGCGGTCTTCGAGCGGATCGGCAGCCACCTGGCCGCCTTCCTGGAAGAGGTGAAGAAGTTCGACTTCAAGGTTCCCGATGCCAAGCGCGACTGGCCGGGCCGCTTCTGGAGAGGGTAGGGGAGAGATCTTTCCGCTGGAGCGTTAGAAAATGATCCGGGAAAAGACCATCGCCGTTCTGGCCACGCTGGACACGAAAGGGGAAGAGGCGGCCTATATCCGTGAGCGCCTCGAAAACCTGAACTGTTCGGCCATGATTATCGATATCGGCCCCCTGGGTCCGCCCAGGGTCCGGCCGGATATCGATAATGGGGAAGTGGCGCGTCAGGGGGGCTGTGAGCTCCCGCTCCTGCTCAAGACGGGCGAAAGAGACCAGATCATGGAAATCATGGGGAAAGGGGCGCAGAAGCTCCTTTCCCTTCTTTTTTGTGAAGGAAAGATCGACGGGGTGATCGGTTTTGGCGGAAACCAGGGATCGGCGGTTTCCTCCATGGCGATGCAGGGTCTGCCCTTCGGGTTTCCGAAGTATCTTGTTTCCACGGTCGCCTCCGGGAACATCCGGCCCTATGTGGGAAACAAGGACATCGGGGTGGTTTTTTCGGTCGGCGATTTTCTGGGAGGCGCCAATCCGGTCATCGCCTCCATCCTTGCCAATGCGGTGGCCGCCGTCGTCGGGATGGCGGAGCATGGTGAGAGGCTGGCCGCGTCGCCCGGAAAAATGACCATCGCGGTGACCGCGCTGGGGAATACGGAGCCCGCCGCAAGCCGGGCGGTGAAGTCCCTCCGCGCCGAAGGCTTTCATGTCGTCGCCTTTCACGCCTCGGGGGCCGGTGGATCGGCCATGGAAGAGCTGATCGGCGACGGGTTCATCCACGGGGTCCTCGACCTGACCCCGCACGAACTGACCGAGGAGGTTGCCGGTGCCGGGATTTACAGACCTGTACAGCCAGGCAGGATGACGGCAGCGGGGAAGAAGGGGATTCCCCAGGTGGTCTCCACGGGTGGAATGGAGTACCTCTGTTTTGGCCCCCGCGAATCCATTCCGATGAAATTGCGGACAAGAAAAATTTACATGCACAACCCCTTCAACGCCAATGTGAAGGTCTCCCGGTGCGAGATGGCCGAGGTGGGCCGGGTGATGGCCGAACGGTTGAACGCGGCCACGGGACCGGCGGCGGTCCTGGTCCCCCTGAAAGGCTGGTCCGTTTACGGCGCCCCTGGCGGGGTTTTTCATGACGCTGCGGGAAACCGGATATTTCTCAAGGCCCTGAGAGATGGCCTGCGGAAGGATATCGAACTCAGGGAAATAGACGCCCACATCAACGACGCCCCGTTTGTTGACGCGTGCGTCGATCAATTGATCTCATACATGTCAAACAAATGAAGGAGTAAAAACCATGAGCCAAGAACTGGAAATCATCCGCCTGCGAAAGGAGCTCTCCGAGTTTTCGCGGCGCGCATTCAACCGGGGGCTTGTCAGCGGCACGGGGGGGAACCTGAGCGTCCGGATCCCCGGCACCGACACCGCCCTCATCACACCGACCGGCGTCTGCCTGGGGGACATTGACCCCGAGATCAACCTCTTGATGAAGATCGACGGCACCATCATCGAAAATCCCTGTGGCCTGAAACCCTCCAAGGAGACGGCCTTTCATCTGGCGGTCTATCAACTGCGTCCCGAAGCGGGGGCTGTCTCCCACGTGCACCCCCCCTACGCGACCGCTTACTCGAATGTGGTGGAGAGGCTTCCCATGGTCACGGTGTCGGCCCAGACCGTTCTCAAGGAGGTTCCCCGCATCGAAAGCGCCATGTCCGGCTCGACGGAGCTCTACGAGTATGTCAAGGCGGGGCTCCGGAAATACCCCTCGGCCAAGGTACTTCTGATGGAGGAGCATGGCATTCTGGCCATCGCCCAGGATCTCAAGACCTCCTTCTATCTCTCGGACCTGACGGAAGACACGGCCAAAATCGCCTTTATCGCAAGCCAGATCAAAGTGAATTAAGGAGGAATGACCATCATGACAGCAGCAACGCAAGCAAAAAGCCTCTCCGTTCCCAAGACCATGAAGGCCTGGGTTCTCGACGGCCCGGAACAGCTCCGGCTTACGGAAAAGCCGGTTCCGGAGCCGGGGCCCGCAGAGGTTTTGGTGCGGGTCGATGCGGTGGCGATCTGCGGGACGGACGTGGAGATCATCACCAAAGGGTTGCCCGCCATTGTCCAGGGCGGCTCCCCCTTCAACAAGAATTTCACACCGGGCCATGAATACATGGGAACCATCGTCAAGCTCGGGGCGGGTGTGGATGAGCACAAAATTGGAGAGCGTGTCGCTGTCGAGATCCACGCCGGCTGCGGACGCTGCGAAAGATGCCGGATGGGGATGTACACCTCCTGCCTCAACTATGGTCTGAATTACGCTGATCACGACAAGGGGCACCGCGCAAATGGTTTCACCACCGACGGCGGCTTTGCCCAGTACGCCGTCAACCATATCAATACCCTGGTTCATGTGGCCGATGAGATGAGCGACGCCGAGGCCACGCTGATCGTCACTGCAGGCACGGCGGTCTACGCCCTGGACGTCCTGGGCGGTCTCATTGCTGGGGCAAGCCTCGTCGTCACCGGACCGGGTCCGATCGGGCTCATGAGCGTGGCCGTCGGCAAGGCTTTGGGCGCCGGGCCGGTGATCCTTACCGGAACCCGCGACTCCCGGCTGAACCTGGGGCTCAAGCTGGGCGCGGACCATGTCGTCAATATCGGGACGGAAAACCCGGTGGAAGCGGTCAAGCGGATCACCGGCGGCAAGGGGGTCAACTACGTTCTGGAGTGCTCCGGAGCGCCCAACGCCCTGAACGAAGCGCTGGACATGGTCCAGCGGGGCGGCAGGATCTGTTTGGCCGCATTCCCTGGTGAACCGGTGCCCGTGGACCTGGCCAAGCTCGTCCGGAACAACATCTACCTCTACGGCATCCGGGGCGAGGGAAACAGCGCCACCCACCGCGCCGCCGCACTCATGGCGCAGAAACGGTTCGACGCGAAGCTTATGCACACGCACACCTTCACGCTGGAAGAGGTTCCGACCGCCTTCAAATACTTCCGCGGGCGGATCGAAGACGCAATCAAGGTGGTGATCAAGGTATCCTGAGGCGCAAGTTGGTTTTAATGGAATCGTAGAGAAGTGAAAGGAGACACTGTGGAGAATTTTTCGATCTATAAATATATGAAACTGGGGATCGTCCATTTCAAAGCCTATCCCCAGGCGACCACCGGGGAAGGACCGATCGTGGAAACGCTGCGGAAGATCGTCGAGGATGACTTCTGGACGGCTGTCGAGGTCGGGTGGATGAAAGACCCGAAGGTGCGTCACGAGGCGACAAAGCTTCTGGAGACCTCGCACCTGGAGGTCTGTTACGCGAACCAGCCCCGGATGTTTTCCCTGAAACTCAACATCAACGACTTCGAGCCCAGGGAGCGCAAGAAGGCAATGAGTGCGATGAAAAACGGCGTCGATGAGGCGTTTCAGCTCGGCGCAACCTGCATGAGGGTCTTCTCCGGAAAGCATCCCGGCGAAGAGAAGAAGGAAGAGGCCAAGAAGATCCTGATCGATTCGCTCAAAGAGATCTGTTCGTACACCAACGAGCAGGGCCCCATGGGGATCTACATGAAGGTCTTCGACAAGGATGTCGACAAGTGTTTTCTGATTGGCGATTTTAAGGACGCGGCTGACGTGGCTGCCGCGGTGAACAAGGATTTCAGCAACTTCGGTGTGCTGGCCGACCTCTCCCACTTCGGGCTTTTGCGGACTACCCCCGAGGAGGCCATCCCCCTGGTCCAGCAGTATCCCATGCACTTCCACATCGGGAGCGCCGCCTTCCGCGACCGGCGGCACCCCGGCTACGGGGACCTTCAGCCCCGCTTCGGCATGCCGGGCGGAGAGGTTGACACCCCCCAGGTGCGGGACTATTTCCGGCTTCTGCTCGACCTGAAGCTGCTGAATCCGGAAAATCGGCCCGTCCTGAGTGCGGAGGTCCGGCCGCTCCTCCTCGAGGAGACATCGGAAGCGATTCTTGCCAATACCAAAAGGGTGATCAAGGAG
>CAIUXU010000015.1 GCA_903903205.1 uncultured Syntrophobacterales bacterium | reverse complement strand
CCCCTCTTCGGTGGTTTTAGACTCGATCTGAGAGATTCCGGGTATACGCATCGTTAAGAGCGAAAGTATCTTTTCAAATGTGGGTCTGGCATGGTTGTACAGATATTCGATCACCAACGAAAGATTTTCACCTTCGCGGGAAAGATGTTCTGCATATCCGATCCATTTTCCCTTGATATCCCCTCTTTTCTTCTGTATCGTCTTGCGCAGTTGTCATCCTAAAAAATTAAACAGGGAGGAGCTTCATATGGCCGACAATGGAATGGACAGAAGGGATTTTATGAAGTCTACGGCTACTGGATTCGGCGGGTTTTTCCTACTCTCGTCCAATGAAAAAAAGCTGGAAGAGACGACGAAAATAAAACCGAAGGAGCAAAAGGTCATCTATCGAACCCTTGGAAAAACAGGAATAAGGCTTCCTGTGATTAGCATGGGGGTCATGAATTCCAGCAATCCCAATCTCGTTCGAGCTGCCTTGAATGCCGGCATGGTTCTCCTCGATACGGCCACAACTTATCAAAGAGGCACGAATGAGGCGATGATTGGCGAAGTCGTCAAGGAGCGCCCCCGGGATTCATATGTGATTGCCACCAAAGCCCACCCGCCCGAAAACCGGGCGACGGGACTCTACACAAAAGAGGCCACGGAGGAGGATTTTCAAAAGAAAATTGACGCCAGCCTGAAGAATTTGGGACTGGATTGCATCGATATTTACCATCATCATGGGGCCTCCGTCAGAGAATCCGTTCTTTACGAACCAGTCATGAAGGCCCTGGAAAAGGCGAAAAAAGCAGGCAAAATCCGGTTCATCGGAATATCCACCCACAAGAATGAGCCGGAGGTGATTCAGGCCGCAGTCGATTCCAAATTCTACGATGTGATCCTGACCACATACAATTTCAGGCAGAAGCACCATGTGGAGATCGGGGAAGGTATTGCCAAGGCTGCCGCGGCCGGCATGGGGGTAATCGTCATGAAGGCGATGGGGGGCGTGCAGTTGCAGGAGAGGGCTGAAAAGCCTGTCGAACCCCTTCCCGCTTTAAAATGGGTCCTGCAGAATTCCAATGTCCATACGATCATCGCCGGGTTCACAACCTTCGACCAGATGAAACTCGACCTTTCGGTCATGGAAGATACGGCTCTTACGCAGCCCGAGAAAGCCCAATTGCAACAGGCAGCCTTTCAGACCGGATTGTACTGCCAGGGTTGCGGCCAGTGTTTGAATCAGTGCCTTCGGAAACTCCCCATCCCCGACCTGATGAGGGCTTACATGTATGTTTACGGTTATCGAAATCTGAGCCATTCCCAGGACCTTTTGCTTTCCCTGAATCTGCCTTCCGGGGTGTGCGGAGACTGCGGCGAATGTCCGGTAAAATGCTCAATCGGCTTCGACGTTTCAAGAAAGATTCGGGATGTGATCCGTCTCCGGGATGTGCCTGCGGAATTCATCGGCTGAGCGAAAAATCAGACCCTTGCTGGTTTAGGGTAAAGGCAAAAGGATGAGGGCGAACGAGAAAGGGAGAGAATGAAAAGACTCAGTGCAGTTCAAAAAGCGGTTTTTCTTTTTTGCTCCTTGTTGTGGATTGGATGGATGTTGGGTAACGGCGCATGCTTGTCCGCCTCAGGAGGAGAGGGAGGTTCCTTCTCCTTTCCCGAAATGGCCGGATGGAAACAATCCGAAGAGGCTCAAATTTTTTCACGTGTGAATCTGTATGACTACATTAACGGAGGCGCCGACCTTTATTTGAAGTACGATTTTCAGGAATTGAAGGTGGCTGAATACCAAAATGATCGTAAAGGTTCTATAACCATTGAAGTTTATCGCCACAAAACTCCCATCCACGCTTTTGGAATCTACAGCCAGGAACGCCTCAACAATGCGAATTATATGGAAGTTGGGGCTCAGGGGTACAGCGAAAAGGGGGTTCTGAACTTTCTGGCAGGTGATTGCTATGTGAAAATGAGCAGCGTCGACGTCGGCCCTGAGGAACGGGAGGTATTGCTCGCTTTTGCCAGGAAGATCGTGGAAAACATAGGGAATAAAGGATCGCTGCCCTCGATCTTGTCCACCTTCCCCCGTGAAGGAGAAAAGAAAAATTCCGAGAAATTTATCTCCCGGGAATTTCTCGGCTATTCCTTTTTTCATTCTGCATTTACGGCGGATTATGAATTATCGGGCAAGAGATTCAAACTCTTTCTCATAGAGGGGAAAGACCAAAAAGATTGCCAGAATATGATCCAGGAGTACCTTAAGCATACCGGAAATCTTCAAAGCAAAGTCGAAGAGGGCCGTTACCAATTGAAAGATCCTTACCATGGAGGAATGGATTTTTATTGGAAAGGAAATTATATCTGGGGCGCATTGGATCTTGCCGACGAAACCGTTCGATTCAAGGTTCTAAAACTTTTTGCAGAAGGGTTGGAGTTGGCCAAAAACCGGACATTGGATATGACCTATCCTTATGATGAAAACACCATCTATTGGCCAAACGCAACGAACTTCAAGCTGGCAAAGGGGAACTGGGGAATGAATGATGCCGGGCAGTGGTATGCTGCCAACGATTACAGTGCCGCGGAACATGGAGGAACGCACGTTGATGCCCCGATCCATTTTTCCAGGAACGGCAGGACTGTTGATCAAATACCCCTGGCAGAGTGGATCGGACCAACGGTGAAGATCGATGTGACGAAAAAATGTGAGCAGAATCGCGATTATCTCCTGACTACGGAAGATATCGTGGCGTGGGAAAAAAGGCATGGGCGCATACCGGAGCGTGCCTGGGTTATCATGTACACGGGTATCGGAACAAAGTTTTACCCGGATCGGAAAAAGGTGTTGGGGACGGATATCAAGGGAATCGATGCGCTGCCCCATCTCAGCTTCCCGGGGTTCTCATCCGAATCGGCGGAATTCCTCGTCAAGGAGCGGAACATCAGAGGTATTGCAATTGATACGCCCAGTATTGACTACGGGAAGTCCCAGGATTTCAGGGTTCATCGCGTCATCTGTGGCGCCGACAGGCTCGCACTGGAAAATATCGCCAGCCTTGACAAGTTGCCGGAGACAGGCGCAATGTTATACGCCATCCCGATGCTCATCGGGGATGGAACGGGTTCCCCTGCCCGTGTTTTCGCCGTGCTGCCATAGCAGCCGAACCGCCGAAAAGTGCTGAGTGCTGAGGACTAAGTAAAACCATATTCGTCCCCGAATGCCGTTATCGGGGATAAAAGCACTCGGGAATGACAAAAAACACGTAGGGGCAACCCCCCGTGGTTGCCTGAATTCGGTCAGGCACGGGGGCCTGCCCCTACGGCATCTTGAAAAACAGGAGGGCTCTAACGATGCGAATACGTGACGGTGAACAGCTTTTGGAGATGATGCGGTCCTATCAGATTCCCTGCCTGCTTGCGGCAGCGGTTGATCTGGATTTGTTTGAAAAACTTGCTCCGGCGCCCCGAACCGCCGCACACATTGCCGCCGCCGCTGGTTGTGACTTGCGTGCGGTAACTATTTTGCTAGACGGGCTGGCAGCGGTAGGTGTGCTTATGAAGCAAGACGAGCAGTACTCCATTCCTCCCGAGCTCGCCCCGTTTCTGTGTGAGGGATTTTCACAGAGCGTCGTGGCCATGTTGCGTCACCAGGCCAACTGCCTGCGCAACTGGTCGCAATTGCCGTGGACTGTGCAGTCGGGAAATCCGGAGTATCCGGGGCCGAGCATTCGCGGTGAAGATGCAGATAAGGTCTCCTTCATCGAAGCGATGCATGTGGTATCGCGTGGAGTCGCCGACGGGTTGGTTCAGGAAATCCACCCTGGCGGCGTGCGCTGTGTATTGGATCTGGGCGGAGCATCCGGGTCGTGGACCACGGCCTGGCTGAAGGCAGAACCTAAATCGCGTGCCATAATCTTCGATCTGCCGCACGTAATTCCAATGGCTCGCGACTGTTTTGCCACATCGCCGTTGGCTGACCGCGTCGAACTGTGTGCCGGGAACTATTACACCGATGACTTGCCCAAGGGCGCCGATCTGGCTTGGGTAAGCGCAATTATTCACCAGAATTCTCCGGACCAGAACCGTGCCCTGTACCGCCGAATTGCCGCTGCACTGGAGCCAAATGGCTGGATCTACATTCGCGACATTGTCATGGAGCCCTCCCGAACGGCGCCGGTTGCTGGCGCGCTCTTTGCCGTCAACATGCTCTCAGCCACCGAGGGAGGCAACAGCTACAGCTTTACCGAGATCCAGGAAGACCTTCAGCTTGCCGGATTTAAGGATGTTGAACTTGTCCGCCGCCACGAAGGGATGCTTTCGATTGTGCGGGCTCACATTTGACAAATGCAGAGACTGAAATAACCGGGATCAGGGGAAAATCATGCCGCATGTTATTGGAATAGATATCGGTTCCGTTGCTATTTCCCTGGTTGTTCTGAACGACAGCGGGGAAACCGTTAACTCATCCTACCAGTTTCACAAAGGGGCCATTACAGAAACCCTGCGTTCGATGCTCAGAGGCATCGCGCCGCAGCAGATCTGTGGAATCGCGACAACTTTGTCGGGCCCTGAAGTCCTGTCCAACGTCTCACGCTATGATACGCAGATAGCTATTATTGCTGCGGTAAAGAGTCGGCATGATCACGTGGGCAGTATTCTCTTTATCGGCGGGGAGACATTCGGACTCATCACTTTTGATGAACAGGGCGATTATGAGAGCTATAAATCGAATACTTCCTGCGCAGCGGGGACCGGAAGTTTTCTCGATCAGCAGGCCAAACGGCTGAAACTTGAAAGCATTGAGATGCTGAGTGCTGTTGCCTTCTGCAACAGGGATATTTCGCCCAGAATTGCCACCCGCTGTGCTGTTTTTGCCAAAACCGATCTTATTCATGCCCAACAGGAGGGATTTTCCGTCGGACAGATCAGCGACGGGCTGTGCGAAGGGTTGGCCAAAAATGTTCTGGATACCCTCATGCCGGACCGCGACATCCGGCTGCCGCTGATCCTGGCTGGCGGCGTCTCCATGAATCAGGCTGTCGTCAAGCATTTCAGGCAATTGCTGAAGACGGAGCCCGTTGTTGGAGAGCATAATCATCTCTATGGAGCGATCGGCGCCGCTCTCCTTTACCTCGAAGAAAAACCTTCGGAGGCGATGAATATACAAAATTGGGATGAATTGTTTATCAATGAACCCAAAGAAAAATCTTACGGTTATCCACCACTCCGCCTCACCCTTTCGCAATATCCCGATTTTTCAGGCATCGTGAAGCATGTCTCTAAATCGATGGTCAATACCTCCGACGTAGAGGTGGACGTTTATGCACCACTGAAAAAAGATCAGGGGGTGTATCTCGGTATCGATATCGGTTCGACCAGCACAAAAGCAGTCATGCTCGATCAAGACAACAACGTTCTTGCCAGCCTCTATACCTACACGTCCGGTCAACCGGTGAAGGCCGTTCAGCTCCTCTTTGCGGCCATCGAAGATCTGGGCACTCAATACGGAGCTGTTTTCCATTTCTACGGTGTCGGGACTACGGGATCCGGCAGGAAGTTCATCGGCAGGATCATTAATGCCGATTTAATGATCGATGAAATCACCGCCCATGCCCGCGCCGCTTATGAGCTCAACCACGAAACCGATACGATTATTGAAATCGGAGGGCAGGACGCGAAGTTTACCACCATGAAAAACGGGATGGTAACCTCTTCTGTAATGAACAATGTCTGTGCCGCCGGAACGGGCAGCTTTATCGAGGAGCAGGCGCAGAAGCTGGGAGTATCGCTGGCTGAATATGCGGAGCGGGCCATCGACAAATCGTCTCCGGTATCCAGCGACCGTTGTACGGTTTTCATGGAGCGGGATATCAACAACTACCTGACGGAAGGATATTCCGTCGATGAGGTATTGGCGAGCGTTCTGCATTCTGTCTGTGAAAACTACCTGGCCAAGGTGGCTATAGAAGCGAATATTGGCGATAAAATCTGTTTCCAGGGGGCAACGGCCCGGAACAAAGCCCTGGTTGCCGCCATGGAAAACAGGCTGAAAAAACCCATCTTTGTTTCCCAATTCTGCCATTTGACCGGTGCTCTGGGAAGTGCGTTGATCCTGGTGGAAAACCATATCCAGCAATCATTGTTCAGGGGTTTGTCCCTTCACCGGGAGTCGATTCCCGTCGACAATGAGGTTTGTGACCTGTGCCATAACAATTGCAAGATCAACAAGGTTACTGTTCAGGGCGAGACCGTGGCCTTTGGTTTCATGTGCGGACGGGATTATGATACGAAACAGTATATCGGACCGTCGAAGAAGCAGTATGACCTGATTGAGGAGCGCCACAAAGTATTCCCGAAGCTGCAGAGACCCGGCATCTCCATAAAACCGCTCCGAATAGGCATCCCCAACGCCCTCTATCTGGCGGAGGAGATGCCATTATGGACGCATTTCTTTTCAATTCTGGGCGTTGAAACGGTAACCGGCGAGAACTTCAAGACGGCTGTCAAGTCCGGCAGAAAAATTGCCGGGGCCGAATTCTGCTCCCCCATGAATGCTTTTTTCGGACAGGTGCAGTATATCGCCGACAAATGCGATTATATTTTCCTTCCGGTGTACCTTGAAGCAAAGGAGCCAGGCTCGGACTCCTTCCGTTATTACTGTTACTATACCCAATTTTCCGTCTCCCTGGCGGTAGGAGTCCAGAGTCTCAACCTGAAAAAAAGAGCCATCATGCCCGTGATTGACCACCGCTCTTTTCAATCCAAGATCGAACTCTTTATGATGCTCAAGCCGATCCTGAAGGCCAACTACTGGGAGATCTACAACGCCTACGAAACGGCCCTGTCGTTTTATAACGAAAGCTCGAATAAACTGATGAATGTCTATAAACGTGAGATGTGGAACAAAAGCAGCATTGGTGTTGCGCTTCTCGGGCGACCTTACACTGTTCTGCAGCCGGCGATGAATAAAGGCATCCCAGGCATCTTCGGCAGTCTTGGCATCAAGACTTTTTCACAGGATATGTTGCCTTACAATAATGCGGACACTTCTGAAATCGAATCGCTCCTCGAACGGCTGCACTGGAATTACTCGGCCAAGATTTTGAAGGCGGCCGTCTTTGCGGCGCGTACCGAAGGCCTTTATCCCGTCTATATGACATCGTTTAAATGCAGCCCCGACTCCTGCACAATCGAATACTTCCGGCGGATCATGGATCGCTACGGCAAGCCGTACCTGATTCTTGAAATTGACGAACATGATTCGAGCGTCGGTTACGAAACAAGGATCGAGGCGGCTGTCCAATCCTTTCACAACCACTTTACCAGCAAGGATTTCACGACACACCCTGCGCGCCACCTGCCGATTCATATCGGGCGTGCAGAAAAAATCAGAGAGAAAACGATGCTTTACCCGTGCATTGACCCTCTGAGCTCAAAACTGATGGAAGCCGTATTAATTCGGGAAGGGATCGATGCCCGGATGGTACCGCTGACCGAACAGACCATCCGGCGCGGACTTCGTACCAACACAGGCCAATGCCTGCCCGTCAATATCATCGCCCAAAGTTACATGGATTATATCGAAGAGAATTATCTCGATCCGGCACAGATTGCCGTGTGGACACTCAACAGCCATGCCGCCTGCAATATCAGAATGTATCCCCCCATCATCAAGAGTATCTTTGAAACAAAGGGTAAGGGTATGGAAAATGTGGATGTCTATATCGGCAGCATCAGCATGGTCGATATCTCTCTGCAGGCTTCGGTTGAAGCGTACTTTGCCTTCATGTTCGGCGGCATGCTGCGGAAGATCGGCTGCCGGATCCGTCCCTACGAAAAAGAGAAAGGAATGACGGATAAAATTGTCGGCCAGTCGTTGAATATCCTTTACAATACATTGTTGGGCGGCAGAAACAAGGATGACGACGTGGCCAAGGTCGTCAGCCTGTTCAAAAAGATTGAAACAATCCCGGGCAAGCGTTCCCGTGTCGCCATCTTTGGTGATATGTATGCCCGGGATAACGATATCTTCAACCAGGATCTGATTCATTGTATCGAAGAATATGGCGGCGAGGTCATTACGACGCCGTTTAATGAATTTGCGAAACTTATTGCCAATCCGTATATCCGGCGCTGGTTTCTGGAAGGCGAATTCCTGGATGCCTTTTTGACAAAAACCATCATTACCCTCATCACCCAACTTGAGAAAAGTTACTATAAACTGTTTAATGAATTGCTTGACGAACCGTCGCTCAGCATGGACATCGACTATGAGAAGATCCTGGATACTTTCAACATCAAAGTTCAACATTTCGGTGAATCGACGGACAATCTGATCAAGATTGTCGCGCTGACCAGGCACTATCCAGACATCTCGCTGTTTGTGCAAACCAACCCTGCTTTTTGTTGTGCCGGCCTGGTCACGGAGGCAATGACCGCCTGCATTGAGGAATATGCCGATATTCCCGTTGTGACGCTGAACTATGACGGAACCGGCAAGAACATCAACAATAAGATCAGGCCCTACATCAAATTCCCGAGAAAAAAAGGGAAAACCATACGCCGATAGTAAGGGAAACTTGACAATTAGAAAATAATGACGATTATAGCGCCGCACC
Source organism: uncultured Syntrophobacterales bacterium (assembly GCA_903903205.1). Classification (GTDB taxonomy): domain Bacteria; phylum Desulfobacterota; class Syntrophia; order Syntrophales; family UBA5619; genus UBA5619. The sequence goes on along the minus strand of CAIUXU010000015.1, from coordinate 16,236 downwards.
AGAGGGTAGTGCTGAGTAAAAAACTCAGCACTCAGCACTTGTTTTTAAAAGGAGGCATCATGGCAGGGAAAAAGGAAATTCATCAATTCAAGACCGAAGTCCAGCAACTCATGAACATCATTATCCACTCTCTCTATTCCCACCGGGAAATTTTCCTGCGGGAACTCATCTCCAATGCATCGGACGCCATCGACAAGCTCCGTTTCAAGGCGCAGACGGAATCCGAACTTCTGGGCGACGATACGGAGCTGAAGATCCGGATCACGGCGGACAAAAAGAAGAGAACCCTGGAGATCACCGATAACGGCATCGGCATGACCTATGATGAAGTCGTGGAGAACATCGGAACCATCGCCAAAAGCGGGACCGCGGGATTCCTGGAGAGCGTTGGCGCCGCAGGCCCGCAGGGCGGTGTGACGCCGGAGCTGATCGGCCAGTTCGGCGTGGGCTTCTACAGCGCCTTTATCGTTGCCGACAAGGTGACCCTGATCACCCGGGCCGCCGGCAGCGAGAGCGCGACAAAGTGGGAATCTTCCGGCGACGGCTCCTACACCATCGAAGCCGTGGACAAGAAAACCCGGGGTACGACCATTCTCCTGAAACTGAAAAAAGAGGAAAAGGACGAGGCGGATTTCACCGAGGAATGGACCCTCCGCGGCATCGTGAAGAAGCATTCCGATTTTGTCGCCTATCCCATCGTCATGGATGTGGAGAAAACGGAACCCGTTCTCGACAAGGACGGCAAACCGGAGAAGGACAAGATGGAGAAAGTGATCCGCGAAGAGACCCTCAACTCCATGAAGGCGATCTGGACAAGGAACAAGAAAGAGGTCACCGACGAAGAGTACGACGAATTCTACAGCCACATCAGCCACGACTGGAATCCCCCCCTGACCCATCTCCACCTGAAACTCGAAGGGGCAACGGAATACAGCGCCCTGTTGTACCTCCCCGCGAAGGCCCCCTTTGATCTCTTCTCCCAGGAGCAGAAACACGGGATTCAGCTCTATTCCAGGCGTGTCTTCATCATGGAGAACTGCAAGGAGCTCATGCCCCAGTATCTGGCCTTCGTAAAGGGCGTCGTCGATGCACCCGATCTCAATCTGAACGTCAGCCGCGAGATTCTCCAGCAGGATGCCCTCGTCCGGAACATCAAGAAAAACCTGGTCAGGAAGATCCTGGATCTGCTAACGGAGATGGAGCAGGAAAAATACGAGACCTTCTATGCGGAGTTTGCCCCGATCTTCAAGGCCGGGATTTCACAGGACTTCGACAACAAGGAGAAGATTACATCGCTCTTGCGCTACAAGACGACCCACTCGGACGGGAAGTTCTCGTCGCTTGCGGAATATGTTGGCCGGATGAAGCCGGACCAGAAGGAGATCTACTATATTACAGGCGACAGCCTGACCGCGCTCCTGAACAGCCCTCACCTGGAGCGGTTGAAGGAAAAGGATCTCGAAGTCCTCCTGATGACGGACCCCATTGATGAATGGGTGATCCGGGATCTCCATGAATTCGAAAAAAAGAGCTTCAAGAGCGCCGAAAAGGGGGACCTTGATCTGGAGAAGGTGGACGATACGAAAAAAGAGGAATACACCGCCCTCTTCGATTTCATCAAGACCCGCCTGGATGAGAAGGTCAAGGAGGTCAAGCCGTCCACCCATCTGAAGGATTCCGTGGCCTGCCTTTCGGGAGATGCGTACGGCATGAGTGCCTATATGGAGAAGATCCTCAAGGCGGGCGGACAGGATGTCCCGAAGACCAAGCGGGTTTTGGAGCTCAACATGGACCATCCCCTCCTCGCCAAAATCAAGGCGGTCTTCGAAAAGGACAAGGATGCCAATGCCTTGAAAGACTACACGGACCTGCTGTTTGACATGGCGGTCATTGCGGAAGGGGGAAAGCTGGAGAACCCCTCCCGGTTCAGTAAATTGTTGGGTGATTTGATGGTCGGCGCCCTCGACGGTTGACCGCACGACGGTTGACCGCACGACGGTTTGCCGAAGTACAAGCTACCGCCTTTAGCCGGTACGTAGTTGACTGGATCGTTTTTCCTTGTTCATCCTGATCACAGCAGTGGGTTAAAAAGATAACGCCTCACCGGGGATGGTGAGGCGTTATTTACATTTTGTTGACTCGAACGGTTAGGGTGTAAACAGCGGGAAGTCTCTGTAAACAAACCCGTCGTACACGCTTTTCATGGTAAAGAAATGGGCATTGAAAGCGGGCGCTGCGGGCGGTGCGCCCGATACGTCTCCCGACTCTCCCAGCGGGAACATGCTCTGGATCTTGACGGGGCCTGTGCTGGCGTATTCAACGGTGTGTGCGTAGGTGGAACGTGACGAGAAGGGCATTTCCGATACCTTGCCCAGCAAAGCGTGGTTATACGCGATAATGGTCCGTTTATCGGTGCCCCAGGGTTTGGCTCCCAGCGTGGTAAGCGTATTGTCCAGCGCCTTTACGATGATCGCGTTGGCGGTCTGAGGCGCTGTGAGATCCGCGTTTGTGAACCAGTTGTAGTAATTGGTGACGCTGCCTGGTGTAAGGCCGTGGAGGAGAACATTGAAGAGCACCCCATTGCTTTTTGCTGCTGAAAGACTGGCAGGGTCAAGCTCTTCGAAAGTGAGCTTGATAACCTCTTTGATCCATGCGTCCATGAGCATCCATGCATCGGCGCGGTTTTTCCCCGCGGCCCAGGAGGCGGCTCCCCCGTCCACGAAATGTCCATCCCATGCCGCAAGAAGGGTGAGTGCTGCCGTACGGGCGGCAGTGGGAGCAGCGCTTACCGCAGCGGTAAAAGGAGCAGACACAAACTTCCAGGGGTTTCCGCCACTCCCGAAGGAGTCCGTCGTTGCGATGTTGAGCGCAAGGTCCCTGACCTGATCAAAGGTCAGAGCGTTGTTTGCGGAAAGATAGTCATCAACGACGTGGGCCCTGTGGAACGTGCCGAACCCGTATGAAGGGTTATTCCACGAATTGGTGTAGCCCGCATTCGCCTTGTTGTTCCAGCCGCTGTAAAAACCCTTGCTGGCATTGCGGTCGGTTGAACGGGGGATCAGGCTTGCCGAATCCCACTCAAGGGCTGTCCCTGCGGCGCCCTGCGGCAGACGCCATTCACCGTAGGGACGGACGGGATCCCTTCCCGACATCCAGTAGCCGATGTTTCCATCCTTATCGGCATAGGTGAAATGTTGGGATACCGCCACGGATTCTATGGCCGCACCGAACTGGTCCATGCTGGTGGCACGGGCAAGGTCAAGATAGGCCCGTACAGTTTTAAATTCATACCCCCATTGCGAATACTTCCATGAAATTACAGGGTTCGCGCTCACGACGGGTCCATGAGCCGTCCGGTATATGGGCAGGGTCACATCGGCCGCGCCTTTCACCTTGATGATTTCCGTCCTGTTCAGGGTCATGGCAGCCGCGGATTCCATATAATAATCCACGGTATGGGCATGCCCCACTTGCATGGACCATGCATGGTGCGGTGTGCGACCAATAACGATGGCGGGAAGCCCGGCGATGTGCATGCCGGAAATATTCAATCCGCCGGCCCTGATTGAGCCCTCACCGATGATGGAGGGCACGCTAAATCCCATCTGTGGACCGGAGTAGAGGATCGCATTGCCCGACGCCGTCTTGCTCCCTTTGATCGCCCAGGCATAACTGCCCATCTTTACGTAGGCGTTTATCTTTTTCAGATTTTCGTCGATCAGTGCCCGCTGCTCAGCCATGCTCTGGGCAACCCCTTGCAAATCCGGCAATGACGAAAGATTGTCCATCAGCGGTGAGCTTATTTCTTCCTCTGTTTTTTGAAGCCCGACAGCCTTGGAAGTTTTGAGAGGTTTTGGGATATAGGTTAGCGCATCAGGATCGCTTACCCACCGCAAATCCTCGAACATCCGCGTTCCCTGCGTGGGTCCATATGCGGCCACAAGCCCCTGGTACAATGCTGCGTTATTGATCTGCCCCTGCGACTGCGCTTCGGGATCGAAGTTCCTCAGCATTAGCGACGCCCAGGCCAGGACATCCTTGTAGGTCCAGTCCTCAAGCGTAACACTCGTAATGCCAACAGCGGCAAATTCATAGGGGAGCAGGGTAGGATCCTTGCGAATCTCGGCGATGCGTTTGTTAAAGCCTGCCACATAACCGTTGAGCACTCCCTGCGCCTCCGCATCCATGGAAGCGAAGCCGTTTTGCAGTTCCTGGTCGGAATAGCCGGTCGTCCGTACGAATTGATCCTGGGCCAACTGGCTGGCGCCGAATATCTCCGCCAGCCTTCCCCGGGCGGATCGTCGGAACGTTTCCGCCTGCCAGAGCCGGTCCGTGGCAACGGCATAGCCCATGGCTTCAAACACATCATACAGCCTGTCCTGCTCCGAACCGGTAATGAACCACACCCCTTTGGCGTCACGTGTTGTGGCTACCGTTGATGCTGCGGGGGTTGTATCGCTGGAAGAACACCCCAGCCCGCTGATGGCGACAACGATCAGAAGAACACTCAGTTTTAACCAACGATAACATGACTGTTTCAACGAACAACATTTTCTTTCTCGCATTTATGGTTCCCTCCTTTTAAATGCAACAACGGGTTAAACGGGAAATGGATACGTCCGCGCCTCCTTAGAAAAAGACCGTTTACCGATGTCACGGAAACGGCACACAAAGGACATTCACTTCATACAATCGGATATCGACAGGGTATTTACTATGCCCGCGACTATAGGGCGACTGTTATGGCGTGTCAAGAAATATTTACACCTGAAAACAGGGCTGGCGATAGGGTTTGGGGAGGATTACCGGAGTCACTCTGCGACTTTCGGAAATCACTCACGCCGTACTTGAAAGGTAGAATGCCTTGCGCCACAATAGATTCACCTTGTCGATGATCGTTTTAATCTTTCTTCGACCAATACAGGCATTTAAGGCGTTCTAAAAATTCTTTATCTCTCTGTTTGACCTTTTCCTGCCACTCTTCCTCGCTATAATCAAAAATGCCTTTTCCGCTTTTTCGGCCCAACGCTCCTTCTTCGACTTTTTTCTTGATAAACAGGGGAACTTCATGGGAATCACAAATCACCGGGAATAGATTCCGGGACACCTGACAGGCAGTATCCAGTCCGGCCAGGTCATAAGTCAACAATGGTCCAATACTGGCCAAGCGGAACCCAAAGGTGCCTTTCACGGCGTTGTCAATATCTTCTGCGCTCGCTACCCCCTGTTCCAGCAAAGACCATACTTCCCGCCTGATGGCATTTTGTATCCGGTTTATCAGGAGACCGGGTATTTCCTTGTTAATCCTTATGGGTACTTTCTTCAGCTTCTTAAGCAACCCGTGCAGAAGGTCAACCGTCTCATCCGAGGTCTCCGCCCCGCGGGCAATTTCGACCACGGGAACGATGTGTGCCGGATTAAAATAATGAGTAATCAATATTTTATCTTTTCTTTTCACCTCTGCACCAATGTCGCCGATGAGAAGGGAGGATGTATTGCTGGCGAGAATGGTTCGCTCCGGACAAAGGAGATCGAGCCTGGCAAAAAGCTTTCTCTTGAGATCAAGCTTCTCAGAAACAGCTTCGACGATGATATCGGCTTCCTGCGCAGCCGTTTCCAGATGGCTTGTGGCGTGTATCCGCGACAGCGTCTGATCCACCATATCGCCGGAAATCAGGGCCGATTCGGCAAAGGTTTCAACCGCTTTTCTTATTCGATTTAGCGCCTTATCGAGCACCTCGTCATTCACATCATTCAAGGTAACGTTATACCCACCCAAGGCGTAACTGATTGCAATTCCATGCCCCATAATCCCTGCTCCAATGACGGATACCTTTTTTACTTCATCTGCTTGCATCTTCAGCTCCTTTTTCTTCTGCTATTTGTTTTGTGGGCGGCCGGTGCGAAACCTGGACGCCGATCGTTCCATCATTTACAGAAATTGCTGCATCGCAGGCCTTCTCCGGCAGGCTGAAGACAAGTTCCTCCAGGCTGATCGTTCCGGCCTGCATCTGTGCCAGCAGCTCCACGGGATCATGGTTGAAGGCCACGCGGCGGGAAGGCGGATTCTGGCTGCCCGACTCCACCGGCCGGGCATCCATCAATTCTGCGGAATAGCCGAAGTAACTGATGATGTCTGCGGCGATGCTTCCCATCAAGGTGTTGCCATTTTCCGCGAAGAGAGATCCAATGAAATCCCGCTGGGTTAGGGTTAGGTCCCCGGCTGGGTGGGATTCAGGCCAGGCAGCGAAGCGCTCAAACAGCTCCGATGGTGACATTTCGAGGGCTTCCAGAATGATGTCGAACCAGGGCACGGCCTTGCCCTGGTTGTAGAGGAGATCGCAGCCGTGAGCAATCCGCGCGGCCAGCGCCATCTCCTCCCGGGTGAAGGTCGGCGAGGCGATCACCTGATAGGGGTTGCCTACCTCGTATTCCAGATTCAGATCATGGGCCGTTTCAGCCAGGTGGGTGCCCGGAAGGACAGCGAGACGGAAGAGGTCAATGTGATTGGGAAGAAGAGTCATGGCAAAATCCAGGCTTGCGCGGAAGCCTTCCAGAGAGTCGCCGGGCAACCCGTAGATGAGGTCGAAGCCGTAGGTGACGTCGGCATTGTGAAGAAGGAGAATCCTGGCCTCGAAGTCTGCGGGATCGATGCTGCGGCCGATGTTTCGAAGCACCTCGTCATGGGCGCTTTGCAGCCCGATCTGCAGAGAACAGCGGATGGCAGCAAAGAGCCGGGCCATTTCCCGGTCGATGAATTCGCTGCGGATTTCGAAAAAGAAATGAATATCCGGGGCCTTCGCCGCGATGAGGCGCAACACCTTTTTCGCGTTTGCCTTGTGGTGGTTGAAGGTGGGATCCAGCACGAAGACCTCGCGGATTCCGCTTGCGGCGAAGAGCTCCAGTTCGGCTTCCATCCGGGCGAAGGGAATTCTGCGAACGCCCCCCGTGCCCCGGGATTCGAAGCAGAAATCGCAGGCGAAGGGGCAGCCCCGGGAGAGTTCCCAGAGCGCGCCACTGTAGTCGGCCAAGTTCAGCGTGCCATCGAGGAACGGGGAGGGAAGGGTGGCAAGATCCTTCACGGGGATCGGTCTTGCGGAGGCGGCGATCTCCCGGGGTGTCGCGCCCTTGAGGAGGCGATCCAGGGTCTCGACGATAAGCCCCTCGCCTTCGCCCGGAAGGACGAAATCGATCGCGGGATTGCAAAGGAGACCCGCTTGATCTGCTGTGGCTTCAGGCCCTCCAGCGAAGATGACGAGGTCCGGCCGTCGCTGTTTCAGGATCGAGGCAGTCTCCAGGGCCAGGGTGCGGTTCCAGACGTAGAGCGAAAACCCGACATGATCTGGATCTGATTCGAGAATTCGGTCCGCGCACTCGGCCGCCGGTTGATCCAGGAAGAGATTCAGGATGCGGGTCTGGATCTCCCCCCCGAAAGCCCTCCGCAGCACCGCCGCGAGCATGGCGGGGCCAAGCGGCACGGCTCGGGGAGATGCTTTGATGTGGATGGCCGTCAGGACCAGCTTCATGGTATTTTCTCCCTCGCCCGCTTGCTTTTTTTGCCTCTCCTGCCGTAGCCACCTTAGCCCCCAGGCTTCGCTCGTGCAAGATAAATGTGGCTTGATTGATTCGAGCGAATTTTCTTAGTTCAATAGGGAGTGATTGGTGAGGTGAACTGGACGAAAGGTTCAGATTATTGAGCGTGATTTATGGGGTGGAAGGTGGTATCTTCTCCCTCCTGAAAGCCTGCAGATTGTCCATTTATCAAGGACGAGTGGGACAATAAATTTCGATTGAGACCGCTTCCGGAGGCGCCATGAGTGCAGAAAGTTCCAACTATTTAATTGCCACATTTTATAAAGGACAGACCATCTTCAAGGAGGGCCAGCCAGCAAATGCGGCCTACTTGGTCAAGAGCGGAGTTGTGGCTATCCAAAAGAAAATAGAAGATAGGCAGGCGGTTCTTGCTTACCTCAAACCCGGCCGCATATTCGGAGAAATGGGCATCATCAGCGGAGAACCCCGGAACGCCACAGCCATTGCCGAGGAGTACTGCGAACTGGTGGTCATTGACCATGAAGTTTTAAGCAAGACTCTTCTGGATAGCCCCAAAATTGTCCAGTCCATCACCAAAGGTCTGATTGCCAGCCTCCGGAGCACATCGAAAAAAGTCACTTCCCAAGCAGTAGGTAATTCTTTCATAGGCACATGCAGCATTATTGACTTTATGTATGCAAGCCACTGCGAAAAAGGATCGGACGGAGAACCGCTTGGCATACCCTACCATGAAGTATGCGCCGTCTTGAAGAGGGCGCTTTCCCTCTCGCAGCTCGAAATTAATGCCTTTATTAAAAAACTCCATTCTGTAAACACCCTACAGATTGTAGAGAGATCCACCAAGACACAGAATGAAAGTGACCACAGAAATACACCACCATTCCTGAAGCTCACCGATCCACAGGCATTCCTGAAGACAGCCACGCATTTTTATGAGGAGTTCAAGGATACCTTTTCGGTTATCGAAACCGAGCAAGAGTCTATGGATATTAATGAGTTTTCCGTCATGGTAAACTCAACCCCGGAGATGATTGTAAAGAAGATCGGGAGCGGTGAAATCCCCGAAAATATTATTTCTTTCAACAAGCGACAGGCGACAGAGTGGTTCCACAAGGTCGGGGATACATTCTTTCCCAAGGTTTAGGATTGACTTCATAACCCGATCCGCCCGGCGATGCCCTGCATGGCCACAAGCGCGATCCCGACGAATTCGTCGAGCGGCAGCCCGATCGTTTCGCACTCCCGGATCGTGTCGCGATTCACCGAGGCGGCAAAGGCCCTCTCTTTCATCCTTTTGGTGATCGATTTCACCTTGACGCCCGCGATCTTCCTGTCAGGATAGACCAGCGCCGTCGCCACGATGAGACCGGTCACCGTCTCCCCGGCAGCCAACGCGTGCTGAAACTCCGTGGTGCGCATAACGCCGCAGGCCGTCTCATTATGCATCTTCACCGCATCGATGATCTCCGGGTCGATCCCCGCCTCCGTCAGGATCCGCACCGCCTCTTGGCCGTGGCGGGAAAGATCGCCGCCCACGACCTCGATATCGATGTCGTGCAGGAGAGCCGCAAGCCCCCATTTCTCCTCGTCCTGCCCGAGCCGCCGCGCCAGCGCGCGAAGAACTGCCTCCGCGGCGAAACTGTGGTCCAGCATCCGTTCGTTCTTTACATGTTTTTTGAGCAGTTCTTCCGCTTCGTCTCTGGTCATCACGGCCACCCCTTCTCTTTCAAAGTATGTAAGCATTTCTGCTTGTGTTTTTCGAGAACATACATCTTTTCGCGAAAAATGCAAATCTCAGCGACCTGGCAGATTATGCGTATCGTTTGAGATCGGCACCATTGACTTGCGAGGCCTTGTTTCTTATACTGCGGTCGTGCGTTGCGGATTTCTCGAATCGCTATCCTTTCCCCTTTACGCCGCGGCGCTGGTTGGAATTGAATTGGCACAAGTTTTTTCTTATCGGAGGTCCGGATGGTGGATATCCTGATCCTTGTTGCGGCTGCGACCCTGCTTGCGGGGCTCCTGTTTTTCGAGAAAAAGGAATCGACAAAAGGGCGCCTCCTGACAAAACCCGTTCTCTCTGCCCTGTTCGTCGTGACGGCCCTGACCGGGACGCATACGGATCCGGGATACTTCCGCTCGATTCTGGCCGGCCTGCTCCTCTGCATGGCGGGCGACATTTTTCTCATCTTCTTTTTCTCGAAAAAAGCCTTCCTCGCGGGGCTGGTTTCTTTCCTCGCCGGACATTTTTTCTACACCGTTGCCTTTTTCAGCATCGCCGGTCAGGGGAGTGCAAACTGGATGGTGATTGCCTTTTTTCTGGTGTTCAGCAGCGTTGCATTCGCCTGGCTCCGGCCCCACCTGGGGAAAATGCTTGTCCCGGTGCTCGCCTACATCACAGTCATCACCGCGATGGTAATCGGCGCCGCATCGCTCGCGTGGACCGACACCATCCGCTTTCCGGGACGGGCGCTCGCCTTTGCGGGGGCGCTGCTGTTCTATATCTCGGATCTTTTTGTCGCCCGGCAGCGTTTCATGATCCAAAATTTCTTTAACCGTGCGGTCGGACTGCCTCTCTATTACGCGGGTCAGTTCATGATCGCATATTCCATCCGTTTTGTATGAAGCTGAAAAGAGAGATCATCCGGTCGCAAAATCGCGGACCGGCATTCGGGAGGGAAGCATGGCAAAATCGGTAAAAATGAAACCCGCGGCAGTGTCTCATGCAAGCTGTATCCGCACAGGAAACAGCGTCGAGGAGCTGAAACAGGCCATTCTCGACAACCTGATTTGCGTTCAGGGACGCTTCGCCCCGGTGGCGACTCCCAACGACTACTACCTTGCAGTGGCTTATACGGTTCGCGACCGGATCCTCGCGCAGTGGGCCCACACGGCGCACACCTACTACGCCAAGGCGAGCCGGACGGTCTGCTATCTCTCGGCGGAGTTTCTCCTCGGTCCCCACCTGGAAAACAATATGATCAACCTCGGTCTCTACAACGAGGTCCGGCAGGCGGTAGAGGCGCTGGGTCTCGATTTTCGAGCGCTGATCGACCAGGAGGCGGAGCCAGGGCTGGGAAACGGCGGTCTTGGCCGACTTGCGGCCTGCTATCTCGATTCGATGGCCACGCTGAACATCCCTGCCATCGGCTACGGTATCCGCTACGAATTCGGCATCTTTACGCAGGAGATCCGTGACGGGTGGCAGGAGGAGGTCGCGGATCAGTGGTTGCGCATGGGGAACCCCTGGGAGGTCGCGCATCCGGAGATCGCCTACGACATCCCGTTCGGCGGCCATACCGAAAGCAACCTCGATGATGGCGGCCGGTACCGCGTCCGCTGGGTTCCGGAACGCCGGATCCGCGGCGTCGCCTATGACACAATGATCACCGGCTACGCCTCCCCCTCGGTCATCCTGCTGCGGCTCTTTCGGGCTGAGGCGACCACCTCCTTCGATCTGCGTTCATTCAACGTCGGCGATTACTACGGCGCGGTCCACGAAAAGATCGGCTCGGAAAACCTGACGAAGATCCTTTATCCGAACGACGAGCCTCTCGCCGGTCGTCAGCTCCGGCTGATGCAGCAGCTTCTCTTCGTCTCCTGCGCCCTGCAGGATATGATCCGCATCTTCCTGCAGCGGGAGCGGGAGATCCGCCGATTTCACGAGAAATACGCCATTCAGCTCAACGACACCCATCCGGCGATCGGTGTCGCCGAGTTAATGCGGCTTCTGGTGGACGTCCACGATGTCGAATGGGACGAGGCATGGGAGATCACGCGGAAGACCTTCTGTTACACAAACCACACCCTGCTGTCGGAGGCCCTGGAAAAATGGCCCGTTCGTCTCTTCCAGAGCATCCTGCCGCGCCATCTGGAGATCATCTATGAGATCAACCGGCGCTTCCTGGAAGAGCTCCGCCGGGACCATCCCGGGGATGAAACGCTCGTCCGGCGGCTTTCCATCATCGACGAGGTTGGTGAACGCCATGTCCGGATGGCGAACCTCGCCTGCATCGGCAGCCGCCGGATCAACGGCGTCGCCCGCCTGCACACCGATCTGCTGCGCGAGCAGGTGCTGAATGGCTTTAACCGTATCTACCCGGAGAAATTCCTGAATATTACCAATGGCGTAACGCCCAGGCGCTTCATGGTTCTGTCCAACCCGGCGCTGGTCGCGCTTATCAACGAGTGCATCGGCCCGGCGTGGATCCGGGACATCTCAAAACTCAGGGAACTGGAATCTTTTTCGCAGGATGCCTCATTTCTCGACCGCTGGCGTGCGATCAACCGCCGCAACAAGGAGCTGCTGGCGGAGATCATCCGGACGCGGACCGGAATCCTGACCGATCCCGATTCGCTCTTCGACATCCAGGTAAAACGGATCCACGAATACAAGCGCCAGCATCTCAACATCCTGCATGTCATTGCGCTCTACAACCGTATCCGGCGCGGAGAAACCGGCGACCTGCCGCCGCGGACGGTGCTTTTCGGCGGTAAGGCAGCCCCTGGCTACTTCATGGCGAAGCTGATCATCAAGCTGATCCACGCCGTTGCGGAGGCGATCCATGCCGATCCGAAAACGGCGGGCCTGCTGCGGGTCGTTTTCCTGCCCAACTTTAACGTCAAGACCGCCCACCGTGTCTATCCGGCGGCCGACCTTTCCGAGCAGATCTCGACGGCAGGGAAGGAGGCTTCCGGCACCGGGAACATGAAGTTCTCGATGAACGGGGCTTTGACGATCGGGACGCTCGACGGCGCCAATGTGGAGATCCGGGAGGAGGTTGGGGCGGAAAATTTCTTTCTCTTTGGTCTCACAGCGGAGCAAGTGGAACAGAAATGGCGCGAAGGCTGGCATCCGGGAGAGGCCATTGCCGCCGACGCGAGGCTGCGCGAAGCGATCGAACTGCTGGAAAGCGGCTTCTTCTCTCGCGGCGACCGGGGGTTGTTTCTGCCGCTCACCCGGACGCTTCGGGAACGTGATGACTACATGCTCTGCGCCGATTTCCCCTCCTACATCGCTGCCCAAGAGAAGGTCAGCCGAACCTGGCTCCGGCAAAAAGAGTGGCTGCGCATGAGCGTCCTGAACGTTGCGAGGGTGGGGAAATTTTCGTCGGACCGGGCAATTCGCGAGTACTGCGAGAAGATCTGGCAGGTAAACCCGGTCGAGATCGACTGACCCAAAGCCTCGCGGAAATGCCGGGGAACTCTGGCGACGGCTATGGGGCGTCGCCCGGCTGCTGAGTTGTTGCGGCCTCCTTCGCAGCGTATGCGAGATCGCATTCGATGGTCTTTTTGAGTTTGTTCCGCTCCTCCGTCAACTCGGCGACCTGCCGCTTCAATTCCTCCTGTGATCTGCGCAGGACAACCTCCTCGGCCCGAAGGGCAATGATCGCGGGGATCCAGCGCCAGAAGCCGATACCCAGAAAGAGAAGCCCGAAGACGTAGCCGACGATCTGCTCCAGAAAGTCCGCGTAGCGGGTACGGCCAATAAAGATGTATTTGCTCAGCGACGGAAAGTTGTCGGCGATGTTGAGCAGCCCTCCGAGAAAAAGAAGGCCGAAGCCGATGAGGAAGAAAATCCATGCCTTGCGGAGGCGCGGGGGTTCCTGCCCCCGCATCGACCGCAGGTAAAAGAAGATTGCGCCGGTGATCAGCGCCCGGAATATGTCTGTAACAATATCGAACATGTCGGAATCTCCTGGCGCGGTTGCAACCGGTTACCCGCTTTTGTCCTTTGCCTGCTCATGCAGTACTTCCGTTCCTGCGAGATCCCCGAGATCTCCATTCTGCGACCTTTGGCCGATGTAGAGCGAGGTGATGCCGAGGGTCAGGGAATAGCGCTCCCGATTGCTGAAACCGGCCTCTTCCATCATGGCGAGGAAGGCCGGCGGTGGCGGAAAATGGGTTATCGAATCAACCAGGTAGAGGTAGGCGGCGGGGTTCTGCGAAAAGAGGCGCGCGATTCGCGGAAGGACGCGGTTTAGATAGGGTGCGAAAAAACTGCGCCAGAGCTGGTTTTGGGGGGCGTTCATCTCCAGGACATAGATTCGTCCGCCGGGGACGAGAACCCGTCTCATCTCGCGGAGGGCGGCGAGGCGGTCCGGGATGTTCCGGATGCCGAAGGCGATCCCCACGGCGTCAAAACTCCCATCGGAAAACGGAAGCCTCAAGGCGTCCGCCTGGAGAAGCCGAATGCGCCCGGCGAGGCCGCGCAGCGCGATCTTGTTCCGCCCCGGCGCCAACATCTCAGAGACAAAGTCGATCCCCGTCACCCGGATCTCCGGATGCCTTCGGGCGGCCTCGATCGCCAGATCCGCCGTGCCGGTTGCCACATCGAGAAAATGGAAGGTGTCGAAGAATTGCATCTTCCGGACGGCGAAGCGGCGCCAGGCGACATCGCGGCGAAGACTCAGGAGGCGGTTCAGAAAGTCGTAGCGCCCGGGGATCGTCGTGAAGATCTCCCGGACCATGCCGATGTGCTCATTTCGGCCGATCCCGATCACCGGTGGGTAGTTGTTGCGGTCTGACTCTTTGCAGGGGAGGTTGTCCATCAGTATTAATCAGCTTTCATTGGCGAAGACCCGGGCGTAGAGGGCGTCGAAGCCGTCTTTTCCCGCCGCGAGCAGGAGTGTAAGCGGCATGACCTCACGCCCCTGCCCCACCATCCGCGCGGCCATTTCCCGGATATCCCATTGGGCGTGGCCGTCCGCCCGGACACGGGCGAGGTGGTAAAGTTCGCGGGCGCTGACCCGAATCATCACCCGACGCCGGTGCGCGTTCGTCAGGATGTAGGCGGCCGCTGCGGGTGCGCTCCGGCGAATCTGCTCCCAAGTCTCCTCGGTCCGCGCGCAGATCTCCCGGAAGGGGGCCTCCATCCCTACCGCCGTGATGGAGGGCGGGATCGTGACGCCAAGCGCCGGATCGTAATCCTGGACGGTGATCATGGCCATCCGGTGGCGTTTCACCTGGGCAAAGCAGGTGGCGCTGATAACGAGCTCGAACGTCAGCCCGACCTGCTCGAACTCTCGCGGGGCGGCGTCGTAGGCCTTCATTCGCCGAAGGGCGGTTCGGATCAGCCCCTTCTTCTCTTCGATATTCATGCCCGTCGCAATATTCAGACATTCGGCAAGCGGAAGGTGTGACACGCCGTGGAGGAGCGCCGCCGCGATCTTGTCGTCCGCCGCCGGTGTCGCATCCAACAGGCGGACGAGGTCATCCGCCTGTTCTGCGTCGACCAAACCCGGGAAAGCGATCCCTTTTCCTTGTGCGCCGCCGGGCAAACGTGTTGACAATTTTGAGATGATTTCGTCCGCCTGTGTTCGGATCGCCTCTCGCGTCTCGCAGTCATACAGGGTGGGTTCCGTGTAGCGGACGAGCGAAGGCGCAACCCCCTTGACCGCATCATAGAGCCGGCGGCTGTATTCGTGCGCCTCGGCGAGAGGGGATGCAGCGAGGCGGCGGACCATCAGTTCGATGTTTCGGGCATTCACGGTCATCCCGAGCTGTGTCTCCGTGGCGAGCGAAAGGCAGTAGCGGGCATCCTCCTTGGCCCACCCTTCGAGGAGCGAACGGTTTACCGGGTTGGCGGCAAGTTCAGGATTCCTGTTCAGGACATAGGGACGGAGTTTTTCATAAAGCGCGAGGTAGAAGAGATTCTGCCGACGAACGGTCGCGACGAAGGCATCCTCCAGGCCGGCCTCCCGAACCTCCTGCGGAATGATGAAATCGTCGGTCAGCAGGACGTAGCGCTGTGATTTTTCGGTGTAGGAGGCGAGGCGAAACCTTTCGATCTCCTCGACAAGAAGGCGGGAGACTCCGAGAACATCGAGGTTGAAGACGGCATGTTCGGCGATGGAGCTGTGGCCCATCTCAAAGACGATATTCCGGTTGGAGGCGCGGACCTTTTCAACTTCACCGCGGGCAATGACCCGAAGTTCGTTCACCGGCTTGGGGTTCCGGCTGATCCGTGCGTAGGCGGCGGCGATGGTCTCCGGCGTCAGATCCTGCCGCTCCGGCTGCAAGCGCTGAAATTCCAGGATGATATCATGATCGATGTTGTGGCCTGCGAGAATGACGTCCATCTGTGTCCATCCTTGGTTGTTTGTTTACTCTTTCCCAGGAACCCCGTTTTCCCGCAGAAATTGTTCCAGGGCTTCGTAGGGCTGAGCCCCAACCACTGTCCGGTCATTAAGCGCAAAGGTTGGAACGCATGATATTCCCATTTCCTCAGCAAGCGCCCAATCGGAATCAACAGACTCTCTAAAGGATCTCGTTTGTATCGCCTCTCCGGCTTCATGTTCGTGAAGCCCCACTGCTTTTGCCAACCCCATCAGCACATCTGTTTTGGCGATATTTTTACCATCGACGAAATAGGCTCGGAAAACCGCGTCGTGGTACTCATCCCCTTTTCCTTTGCCCTCCGCCAATTTAGCCAATTCCTGGGCGAGTCTGCTGTTATAGGTCTTCTTTCGCTCGCCCCAGGGCAAGCCCAATTCCCCTGCGACCTTCTTCAAGCGGGCCATTGCCGCGGGAATATCCATGTCCCTGCCTGCAAAAAGCTCTTCCAGGGTAAGCCCTGCTTCCGGAGTTTCAGGATGGAGAGGAAATGCCCTCCACTGGACCTCAATCTCAAAATTCGCTCTTAATTTTTCAATACGCCCGGTACTGAAGTAGCACCAGGGT
>CAIUXU010000014.1 GCA_903903205.1 uncultured Syntrophobacterales bacterium | reverse complement strand
TCCACAGCATCCTGGAGAAGATCCGGGCCAAGCTGCGCGCCGAATCGGCCCATATTGAAATCGAATTCCCCTACTTTATCGAGAAGACCGCCCCAAAGTCCAAAGCGAAAAGCCTGATGGAATACCGGTGCCAGTTTATCGGAACCTGCAACGACAGCGGCATGGATTTCGTGGTGGGGATGGCCGTCCCGGTGACAACCGTCTGCCCCTGCTCCAAGGAGATCAGCCGCTCCGGCGCCCACAACCAGCGGAGCATCGTCACCGTCCTGGTAAGGTTTCGTAAATTCTTCTGGATCGAGGATGTGATCAAACTGATCGAAAAGTCGGCCAGCGGCGAAGTTTACTCCCTCCTGAAGCGGGTCGACGAGAAATTCGTCACGGAAAATGGTTATGAAAACCCAATGTTTGTCGAGGATGTTGTCAGAAACGTCGCCTCTCGACTCAACCAGGATTCGAATTTCACCTGGTATAGCGTGGAGGCAGAAAATTTTGAAAGCATCCACAACCACAGCGCCTACGCCTGCGTGGAAAAGGAATAACCATGGGGAATGATAGCAAGTTTTTTAATCTGTACCGTCACGGCTTTATCCGGGTCGCCGTCTGCACCCCGGAGGTCAAGGTGGCGGATACCGTATTTAACGCCGGGGAGACCATTCGCCTCGCCCGCGAGGCCGCGGACCGGAAAGCCGTTTTCGCCCTCTTTCCCGAACTTGGCCTCTCCGCCTATTCCAACGATGACCTCTTCCAGCAGGAGGCCCTCCTCCAGGGGGTCCTGCGCGCAATCGAGCGGATCGCCCACGAGACCGAAGCCCTCAACCTGATCCTCGTCGTCGGCGCACCGCTGCAAGTTGACTCCCGCCTCTTCAATTGCGGAATCGTTCTCTGTCGGGGCCGCATTATGGGGGTGGCGGTGAAGTCATACCTCCCGAACTACCGCGAATTTTACGAGGGGCGCCAGTTCAGCCCCGCCGAAGAGACGCTTGTGAAAACCATCCGCCTTTGCGGTCAGCGCGACATTCCGTTTGGCGCCGACCTGCTTTTCGATGTTTCCACCATCCATCATTTCCGCTTTTTCCTGGAAATGTGTGAGGACCTCTGGGTGCCCATCCCCCCCTCCTCCTTTGCCGCGCTGGCCGGAGCGACCGTGATCGGGAATCTCTCCGCCTCCAACGTGACGATCGGGAAAGCGGAATACCGACGAAGCCTGACTGCAAATCAGTCCGCCCGGTGCGTCGCCGCCTATCTTTACGCCGCGGCCGGCCCTGGCGAATCAACGACGGACCTGGCCTGGGATGGCCACGCGATGATCTGTGAAAATGGCAATCTGCTGGCGGAATCGGAGCGATTTCTGGAGGGTTCCCGGATGATCACAGCCGACCTCGATCTGGACCGTCTTGCCCAGGATCGGATGCGGCAGACCACTTTCGGCAGGAACGCCTTCACCCACTGCGACGCCCTGTTGAGATTCCGTCGGGTCGAAATGGATTTGTCCCCCTGCGGCGACCGTCTGCTCCTCGACCGTGAATACGCCCGCTTCCCCTACATTCCGACGGACCCCGCCAAGAGGGAAGAGCGCTGCTATGAGGCTTACAACATCCAGGTTCAGGGGCTTTCCCAACGCATGAAGTCCTCCGGAATCGATAAAATCGTGATCGGTGTCTCCGGGGGGCTCGACTCAACCCATGCCCTGATCGTCGCGGCCCGGACGATGGACATGCTGAAGCTGCCCCGCTCCCACGTTTTGGCCTATACAATGCCCGGCTTCGCGACATCCGCCAAGACCCATCACAACGCCATGGCCCTGATGAAAGCGCTCGGGGTGGAGGTAAACGAGCTCGACATCCGCCCAAGCTGCATGCAGATGCTGCAAGATATCGGTCACCCCTTCGCGGAGGGGAAAGCGGTTTATGATATCACTTTTGAAAACATCCAGGCCGGGGAGAGGACCTCGCACCTCTTCCGCATCGCCAATTGGAGAAAGGGCCTCGTCCTCGGCACAGGCGACCTGAGCGAACTTGCCCTCGGCTGGTGCACCTACGGCGTCGGCGATCACATCTCTCACTACAATGTGAACGCAAGTGTTCCCAAGACGCTGATTCAGCATCTGATCCGTTGGGTAGCGCGTTCCGTGCAATTCTCTCCCGAGGCCTCCGCGATCCTCCTCGATATCCTCGAGACAGAGATCAGCCCGGAGTTGATTCCGGGGGATCTGGAGGACCAGCCCTCCCAGAGAACGGAAGAGATCGTCGGCCCGTTCGAACTCCAGGATTTCAACATTTTCTACACAACACGCTTCGGTTATCTCCCAACCAAAATCGCCTTCATCGCCTATTGCGCCTGGCGGGACAAAACGCGGGGAGACTGGCCCGACGTCCCCGAATCGAAGAGAAATGCCTATACAATAGGCGAGATCCGCCACTGGCTGGAGGTCTATCTCTACCGGTTCTTCCAGATCAGCCAGTTCAAACGCTCCTGCGTCCCCAACGGCCCCAAGGTCGGTTCCGGCGGCTCCCTCTCGCCGCGGGGCGATTACCGGGCGCCCTGCGACAGCGAAGCCGCAGTCTGGCTGGAAGAGGCAAAAACGATTCCGGAAAGGGATGATTCATGAAAAGGGAACAATACAGGGACTTCGACGCCACGGAACTTTTTTGCCCAATGTGCAGGCGCGCCGTCCCGGTGCGGAAGCGCCTCCTTCTCGTTCTTTCAAATGGGGAGAAATACGACTACACCTGCACCTTCTGCGGGACCTCCGTGGGCGACAAAATGGTTTCGGAGCGTGATAGCGCCCGCGTCCTGCTGAAATAAAAAAGGGCGGCTCATGGACGCCCATTTTTCGCAGTGCTGAGAATGTAGGGTGCGTTAGGCGACAGTCGTAACGCACCGTAAACGAGGCCAATTTCAAGGTGGATTACGCTCCGCTAATCCACCCTACTTTTTTTCATCCTTCCACTGGCCCACGCCTGACATAAGGGTTACACTGCCCTCACTCCTGCTGCAATTCCGTGATTCCTGCATAGAAGTCGAGGGCCTCCGGATTCTTCAGGGCGTCCCTGTTCTGAACGGCCTGCCCTTCGATCACCTTCTTCACCGAAAGCTCGACCTTCTTCATGTTCAGCGTGTAAGGAATGTCCGGGACGGCGATGATCTTTGCCGGAACGTGGCGCGGGGATGCGTTCGCGCGGATCACCTTTCGGATCCGGTCCCGGAGCTCGTCAGTCAGCTCCTTCCCTGGCGCCATCTTGACGAAGAGAATAATGCGCACGTCGTTCTTCCAGTTCTGCCCAACAACGACGCTGTCGGCAATTCCCTCGACGGTCTCGACCTGGCGGTAGATCTCCGCAGTTCCGATCCGGACGCCGCCCGGGTTCAGCGTGGCATCGGAGCGGCCGTACATCACAACACCGCCGTGCTCATTGATCACGATGTAATCCCCATGCCGCCAGATGTTCGGATAAACCTCGAAATAGGCAGCCTTGTATTTTTTGTGTCCCGGATCGTCCCAGAAGTAGATGGGCATTGAGGGAGAAGGCGCCGTGCAGACGAGTTCGCCCTGCAGATTGATGACCGGCTTGCCGTTCTCGTCAAAGGCATCGACCTTCATCGCAAGGCCCCGGCACTGGAGTTCTCCGGAATAGACCGCCCCCATCGGGTTTCCCAGTGCAAAGCAGCCGTTGATGTCCGACCCGCCGGAGATGGAGGCGAGCTGAAGATCTTCCTTCACCTCCCGGTAGATGAACTCGAACGCATCCTCGGAGAGGGGCGACCCCGTTGAGAGGATGGTTTTGATAGCAGAAAGGTCAAATTCCTTGCCCGGATGGACACCCTCGCTCATCAGCGCGGCGATGTAGCCTGCGCTGGTTCCGAAAACCGTGACCCCCTCCTCTTGGGCGGTCCGCCACAGAACGCCCGGGTCCGGATAAAAGGGGTTCCCGTCAAAGAGGAGGAGTTTCGCACCCACACCAAGGGAGCTAACGAGCCAGTTCCACATCATCCAGCCGCAGGTGGTGAAATAGAAGATCGTATCCTCCCGCTTGAGGTTCGTATGGAGGATCAGCTCTTTGAGGTGGTGGATCAGGATACCGCCGGCGCTCTGCACCATGCACTTCGGCAGACCGGTCGTCCCCGAGGTGAACATGATGTAAAGCGGGTGTTCAAACGGAAGCTGTTCGAACTTGATTTTTAACCCGCTTTCCGGCGCCCGGAAATTCTTGTAGTAAACAGCATTGCGCAGGCCGCTGATGTCCGGCTCGCTTTCTGTATAGGGAACGACGACAACCTTCTCGATCGACGGAAGATTCCTGATAATCTCCGTCACACGGGAGATCGAATCGAGGCTCTTCCCCTTGAAGAAGTAGCCGTTGGCGACGAAAAGAACCTTCGGTTTGATCTGCCCGAAACGGTCGAGCACGCCTTTGATCCCGAAATCGGGAGAGCAGGAGGACCACACCGCCCCGATGCTTGTCGCGGCAAGCATCGCGGTGACGGCCTCAGGCATGTTCGGCATGAATCCGACGACGCGGTCGCCGACGCCAACCCCGCACGCCTTCAGGCTCTTCGCCAGCCTGGCCACTTCATCATACAGTTCGGCGTAGGTCATCTTCACCGTCGGGTGATCCTCGCCCTTGAAGATGAGAGCGACGGAATTATCCCGGAAACGCAGCAGATTTTCCGCAAAGTTCAGACGAGCGCCGGGAAACCACTTTGCACCGGGCATCTTGTGTTCGTTATCAATTACCCGATCATAGTTGCGAGAGGCCTGGATCCCGACAAAATCCCAGACCGCCGCCCAGAATTCGGGAATCTGATTCACCGACCAGGCATACAGGCCGTCATAATCGGTGAAAGTCTGTTTGTGTCGATCTTTTATAAACGACATGAAGCGGTACATGTTGCTGTTCCTGACGCGCTCTTCCGAAGGCTTCCACAACATTCTACCCATCTCAGACCCCTCCCCATTTTTATGATTGCGGTGATGATCTCTTTTTTTCCAGCGCCTTTTTCAGTTTATCGGCTAGGGCGCCCATCCCCCCCACCGCAGCTTCATCGCGATAGACGACAACCTGCTCCCGGGAGGCGACCGTTCCTTCCATGTAATCTCCCAGCACTCCCCGGCTGTGGAGATCCTCATGGCAGTAAGCGCAGAGGTTCTCCCAGTTGCTTCCGTCCGGAGGATTGTTGTGGTGATTGCCGTCTTTATGATGGACGGTCAGGAGGTGGCGGTTTGCGCCATCAAAGTCTCTTCCGCAGCGACCGCAGATCAGGCCGTGCAGGGCCAGTGACCTCTCCCGATACTCCTCGCCGCCGGATTGCTGCGACGCCTTGAGCTCCCGGACAACTTCTTCTGCCGATCTGGAAGGTCTGTCTTTGTCCTGAAGAGTCTGGACATGAACCCGTCCCCCCTTGCTCCCATACGTAACACTGGCCATATCAACCCTCCGTTTGCCTGGCTCTGCGGTACCATACCCAAACAAGGCTGACCTAAGTCGAACGGCCGCCTTTCCGTTCCAGGCCGTCGCCGGTGAGGCAATCGATAAAGACCCGGACACCTCTGCCCACAGCCATCGGGGTCTGAAGGGCACGCACGAAAGGAAAACTCAATCGGCGCCGGAGAACTTCCTCCAGCCCGAGGAAAACGCCAACGATCCCCTGAATTCGCCTGATGGTCAAAGATATTTCGGCGACCTGTCTGTGAACGGTGGTGGACGTGCGGTTGACGTTGGTCGTAATCTCCTCGAGATTCCGCATAATCAGCGGCAGTCTCTGATTGAGGAGCCGAAGGGTCGTGGCCATCTCCCTTGCCGTACGCAGGATCTGAACGAGAAACGGAACGCAGAGTCCGGCAAAAAGCAGAAAGACGACACTTAATATGATCAAAATGTTATCGGTCACGGTGTCACTCCATTGTTGGCTGTTCAGAGGCTTTTATTCTGTTCCTCCCGGAACGCGCCGACCCCCGCTTCAAAGGCCTTCTGCAGCCGCCCTTTGCCATCCAGAAAAGTCTCTTTCCCCAGACCAGCCAATTTGTCCACCTTTTCGCCCACCTCTTCCGCCTTCTCTTTTGCCGAACCTTCCAGTTCCTTCAGGCGCTCTACGGTCGCCTCGTAAGCCTTGCGGCTCTTTTCAACGGCATGTTCGTACTCCTCTTTCGCTTTGGAAAGAAGTTCATCGGCCTTCCGTCCAAGCTCATCGCGGGTTTCCCTCCCGCTTTTCGGCGCGTACAGGATACCGATCACCGCTCCAACCAGACCACCAACAACAAGACCTGCAATAAAATCACCATTTTTACTCATAATTTTACCTCCTTTTCCGGTTTGTTCACCCTGACAATAAATGATGTTTTTGAACTTGAAAACCTTTTGACCGCGGGGGGCTATCAGCGAGGCGGAGCATACAACAATGCGCCCGTCGCCGTCAAAAACAATTTTGAAGTAAAAATGGATTATCTCCGCATTTTCTACTTATGACGAGAGAATCAACATAGATGTGTTGCAGGCAAAAAAAAAC
>CAIUXU010000013.1 GCA_903903205.1 uncultured Syntrophobacterales bacterium | reverse complement strand
GGAGATTTGATGGGTGATCCCAATGGCTGGAAAAAGGTTCTGATGGTTGCAGTTTTGGCGGTTGCATGCCATCTGTTTGGCCCGGCGGACGTCGGGTCCGCGCCAAAACCGCGTGAAGACGCAAAAAAGGCTATCGCGGAGAAGGCGCCAGATTTTGTCCTCACGGACCTCAACGGCCGAAAATTCCGTTTGAGCGATTCCAGGGGGAAACAGCCGGTTCTGATCATCTTCAGCACGACCTGGTGTCCATCCTGCAAAGACGAAATCCCCCATTTCAAAGCAATCCATGCAGCCTATGCAAAACGGGGGCTGGAAATCGTCAATATTGACATGCAGGAATCGAAAGAAAAGATCACCAAATTCGCTACCCGGAACGGGCTTCCCTACCGCGTGCTCCTGGACGAAGACGGCGACGTAAGCGGCATCTATGAAATCCGGGGCGTCCCTTCAATGGTGCTGGTTGACGAAAACGGAAACATCCTCTGTCGTCAATGCCAGAGAGTTGAGCCTCTTCTGGAGACGATCCTGAAAAAGAAGTGAGGTGAAAAGGAGTGCATGGCGGCGTCATCGGAGCAGAATGAACTCGGCCTGCAGGCGGAAAACCGGCATCTGAAGGAGATGGTCGGCGCCCTGCGCGAAGAGATGGAGAAGATGCGGATCGGCGAGCAGGAGCGGCTTCAGCACGCCCTGGCGGCGGCAAATGATGAGACCGGCCAGCTCAAAAACATGACCTTCGCCCTCCGGGACGAACTGGAGCGCCGGAGGATCGAATACGAAGAGGGGCGCCACGCCATTGAGCAGGCCGCCCGCGACGAGGCGAAGCAGCTTCAGGGGACGATCCGGACGCTGCGAGAGAAGCTGGAAAGCCATGAAAAAAGATAATCCTTTGAAAAAGGCGGCAGTTGAGCCGGAGCGGCGCAGGAAGAGCAGCGAAGCGGAGCTTCTGCTCGACATCTCCAAGACGATCGCGGCGTTCGAGACGCTGGACGAGATCCTGAAGAGCCTGGTCGAGATCACGACCCGGGAGCTCAAGGCCGACCGGGGCACCATCTTTCTCAACGACAGCGAAACGGGCGAACTATACTCCCGTGTCGCCCAGGGTGATTTCCATCGCGAAATCCGCATCCTGAGCAACACCGGCGTCGCCGGTCACGTCTTCACAAGCGGGACAGGCGTCATCGTGGACAACGCCTACGAAGACCCCCACTTCAACCGTGCCATCGACGAACAGACCGGCTACGTCACGGAAACCATCCTCTGCGTCCCGATCCGGACGATCAAGGGGGAGATCATCGGCGCCGCCCAGGCCCTGAACAAGAAGACGGGGCTTTTTACAAAGGCCGATCAGAAGCTTCTGGAAGCGATGACCACGCAGGCCGCAATCGCACTGCAAAGCACCCTGTTTGTAGAACGGATGAAACAGTTCCGGCGCAAAGAGATGGAGTTTTTCAGCGTCGTCTCCGAGATGACCGCCGAGATCGATTTGGGCGCCCTTTTACAGAAGGTGATGTCCGAGGCGACACGAATGCTGAACGCCGAGCGGGCCACCCTCTTTCTCAACAACGAGAAGACGGGCGAACTCTTCTCCAAAGTCGGGTTGGGGCTGACGGCGACGGAGATCCGCCTGCCGAACCACCTCGGGATCGCCGGGGCGGTCTTCACCTCCCGGGAGACCATCAACATTCCCTATGCCTACGCCGACCTGCGCTTCAACCCCGCCTTTGACAAAAAAACAGGCTTCTTCACCCGCTCCATCCTCTGCGTCCCGGTAATCAACAAGATCGGGAAGATCATCGGCGTGACCCAGGTTCTGAACAAGCGGAGCGGCCCCTTCACCGCGGAAGACGAATCGCGGCTGAAGGCCTTCACCGCTCAGGTCTCGATTGCACTGGAGAATGCCAAGCTCTTCGACGACGTTCAGAACATGAAGAACTACAGCGAGAGCATGCTGGAGAGCATGTCCAACGGCGTGATCACCCTGAACGAGGACGGAAAAATCGTCACCTGCAACGTCGCCGGTCTCCGAATCCTTCAACTGGCCCCCGAGGAGATCCTGAAGCGGAAGGCCGCCGATTTCTTCACCGGCGCCAACGCATGGATCATCGAAAAGATCCGGCATGTCGAGGAGAGCGGAAAGCAGGAGGTCATCATGGACGCGGAGGCGGAATTTGCCGGAACCAAAATCTCCGTGAACCTGACACTGCTGCCGCTGGTCAACACCGAGAAGAAGAAGCTCGGTTCGATGATCATCATCGACGATATCACCAGCGAAAAGCGCATGAAATCAACCATGTCCCGCTACATGGACCCGGGGCTGGCCGATCAGATCCTCGAAGGCGGCGAGGAGATTCTGGGTGGCAAGAGCACCGTGGCGACGGTTCTCTTCTCCGATATCCGTGGCTTCACGACGCTCACCGAAGAGCTGGGGGCGCAGGGGACGGTCTCGCTGCTGAATGAATACTTCACGATCATGGTGGACTGCATCCAGAAAGAGGGGGGCATGCTGGACAAGTTCATCGGCGACGCGATCATGGCCGCCTTCGGGGTTCCGATCCCGCACGAAGACGACGAGGACCGGGCGGTCCGGGCCGCGATCGGCATGATCCGGGCGTTGAACATTTGGAACCGCCAGCGTATGGCCGAAGGGAAAAAACCGGTCGGCATGGGCATCGGCCTCAATACGGATACGATCGTCTCCGGGAACATCGGCTCGCCGAAACGGATGGACTACACGCTGATCGGCGACGGCGTGAACCTCGCCTCCCGCCTGGAAAGCCTCTGCAAACAGTACCATGCAAGCATCCTGAGTAGCGAAAACACCGTCCGGCGCCTGACGGGAACCTACCGCATCCGCGAGGTGGACCGCGTGCAGGTCAAGGGACAGACCGAGAGCGTCGGGGTCTGCGAAGT
>CAIUXU010000012.1 GCA_903903205.1 uncultured Syntrophobacterales bacterium | reverse complement strand
CTGTCCCGGCAGATCCGCGGCCTCCGTGGCGATCGGGCAGGAAACATGGATCGTAAAGAGGCTCCCCTTGCCGGAAACGCTTTCCACCCGCAGCGCCCCTCCCATGAGTTCGACCATATTCCGGCTGATCGCAAGCCCCAATCCGGTTCCTCCGAAGCGGCGGGTCGTAGAAGTCTCGGCCTGGGTGAATGCCGTAAAGAGCCGCGATATCTGCTCCTCCGTCATACCGATGCCCGTATCCTGCACGCCAATCGCCAAATCAACTTTCGCCTCGGTCCGCCGCAGAATTTTGGCCGTAACCCGGATCTCGCCTGTCGGTGTGAACTTGACGGCGTTCCCCACCAGGTTGCTGAGCACCTGGGTCAGGCGCTGAGGATCGCCCAGCAGCGTGTCGGGAAGCTCCGGGTCAAGGGTGGTGTGGAGCTCAATCTTCTTCTCCGCCGCAAGGGGTTCAAAGAGATTCAGCACGTTGGCAATCACTGCTTCCACGGAGAAGGGAATGCGTTCAAGAGCGATCTTTCCGGCCTCGATCTTTGAATAATCGAGGATATTGTTGATGATGGCCAAAAGCGATGCGCCGCTTTTTCGGATCTTCTCCGCATAGTTGCGCTGCTGGTCCGTGAGGGGAGTGTTAAAAAGCAGCCCCGTCATGCCGAGCACCCCGCTCATGGGCGTCCGAATCTCATGGCTCATGTTCGCGAGAAACGCGCTCTTGGCCCGGTTGGCCGTCTCGGCGGCCTGCACCAACAGCCTCTCCTCGGTAACATCCACGGTCGTGCCTGTCACACGCAAAGCCTTGCCTTCCAAATCACGCCGGCTCCGGGCATTGGACTTCATCCAGCGGATGGTCCCGTCCGGTCGTACAATGCGAAATGTGAGCGTAAACTCCGCTTCGCCCGGCAGCGCCCGCTGAATGGCTCTCTGCACCTCCGGCAGATCATCCGGGTGGAGCCTCGCTTCCCAAAGCTCATAGACATCGTCAAGTTTGTCAGGCGGGATGCCGTAAAAGCGGCAGATCGTCGCATCCCAGGTGAAACGGTTGCTGGCAACGTCAAATTCCCAGATGCCGACATCTGCCACCTGGATGGCCAACTGCAAATGCTCGGATACATCCCGCAGAGATGCTTCGGCCTGCTTCTGGTCCGTAACATCGCGGTTGGAAGCGCGGCGACCCAACGGCCTGCCATCGTCAGCGGTAACCGCTTGACATACATGGCCTATCCAGCGCAGGTCTCCCTTCGCGGTGAGAATACGGAAAGCCAATTCCGCAGCCCCATGACACCCGTTATGATATTCCAGTATGTGCCGATCCCAGAGGGGGCGGTCATCCGGATAGACAATGCAACCCATCAAGTCGGGATCGTTAAGGAAGGCATCCGGACTATACCCGGTGATCCGCTCCACGGAAGGAGAGATATAGAGAAAGCTATCCTGCGGATCAGTCCATAATTCCCAATCATAGGCCCAATCTGCCACAATACGGAATTTTTCTTCACTCTGCCGCAGGGACTCCTGTAACCGACGACTATTAGAGGAATAGTTGAATTTTTCTGTTGCCGCGGAAAGGGCAAGGCAGAGAATGTCCTCGTCCCATGGTTTGGTGATGAAACGGTAGATCCCGCCCGCGTTCACGGCCCGCGTTGTCGCCTCCAGCGTCGCATGGCCGGTGAGCATAATACGTATGGTATGGGGAAAACGCCTTTGCACCTCAGCCAGCAGCTCCGAACCCTGCATCCCCTCCATCTGTTCGTCGGAAACGATGACCTTGATTTTTGTAGTCTCCATGATCGCAAGAGCCCTGCTGCCGCTCGTGGCTGTCAACACTTGATACGAAGTATTTCTGAGGGCTCGGGTCAATGCCGCGAGGACATGGGGTTCATCATCCACCAGCAGGATGGTATCATTGCCTTCCTGCTGGTGTTCTTGCGGAAAGCTGTCTCCGGGGGCCGCGTTTTCCCGGGCAATCTCTTCGGCTTTACGGCGCAAATCCGCCTGGTTTGGATGGGTCTCTTGCTTAGCCATGGCCTTGCCCCCTCTCACACATGTAAACACATTATATTGCATCCTTATTCAGCAGATCCAGGGCTTCCTGGAGGCGGTAGCGGTTGACCAGACGGTTCAGTTCTGCAAGAAGGTTCTCCTGCTCTTTTGGCCAGCTATATTCAAGCAATATCAACATGATATCTTTACAGGGCCGCGGTTCACCCCTCTCCAGGGGCTCCTTCAACTGCTCCAGCAACGGCAGCAGTTCGGCCATATCTCCCGGCGGAAGTTCCGGCTTGGGCGGAGCCACGGCGTGCGCCGGGGAAGGGGAGCTTGTGGGGAGAGATTCCAAATCACTCCTTGCAAAGCCCTGCGCAATCGGAAAGGTCACCAGGACCGTAAAGAGGCTTCCTTTGCCAATGACACTCTCCACCTGAATCGTTCCCCCCATGAGATCAACCAGATTCCGGCTGATTGTTAGTCCCAGGCCGGTCCCTCCGAAGCGCCTTGCCGTGGAAGTATCGCCTTGGGTAAATCCCGTGAAGATCCGCGAAATCTCCTCCTCCGTCATGCCGATCCCCGTATCCTGCACGCCAATCGCCAGATCAACCTCCGACTCAGTCAGCCGCAGAATTTTCACTGACACCCGGATATCCCCCGTCTTCGTAAACTTGACGGCGTTCCCCACCAGGTTGCTGACCACCTGGGTCAGGCGATGGACGTCGCCCCGCACGG
>CAIUXU010000011.1 GCA_903903205.1 uncultured Syntrophobacterales bacterium | reverse complement strand
CGTAAAAAAGGGTGAAAAAGATCATTATTTGTGCCATATTGGAAATACGTCGACATACTGCGTTCAAAAGCGTGTTTTGATCCAGCGCCGGCAAAACATAGTGCTGCCAGCGGCGTGATTTGACCACAACCGGGAGGGAGCAACGCCATGCCTGACACTGCCAACCTGAAGAGCCGGATTGCCGGCGGGGAGTTCGACTACCTGGCCCTCCTCCACGCCTTGCGGGAGTACGCCCGGCCGCGGGACCGGATCACCGACCTCCTTCGGCAAGGAGAGATCGTCCGGGTGAAGAAAGGGATCTATGTCTTCGGGGAAGGCGCCGGAGCGCGGCCCTTCTCACGGGAGGTCCTGGCGAACCTTATCTGCGGCCCATCCTATATCTCGCTCGACAGCGCCCTCTATCACCACGGCTTCATCGCGGAGCGCCCCGCGGCAGTCACTTCCGCCGTTTTGGGCCGCCCCCGGCGCTACTCCACCCCGGTCGGCCTCTTTATTTACCGCCAGCTCTCCTTCGCGGCCTACCGGATTGGCATTGACTTGGCCCTCTCCCCCTCGGGGCGCCCGTTCTTGATCGCGACCCCGGAGAAGGCCCTGGTTGACAAGATTCACAATGGGCGGGGCCTGTCCCTCCTTACCCCCAACGGAATGACGGCCTGGCTGGTAGAAAATCTGGGGATCACCCCGGAAAGGCTGGCCGGGCTCGATATCCAGAAGCTTGCCGCGATCCGGGATTCGTTCGGTTCGCGGAAAATTCGGCTGTTGCATAAGGTGGTTCGGGGGCTGGCCACCGGGAAGGAAAGGTCGCCATGAACGAGGCGATTTCAAAAATGCTTGCCTGCTACGGATGCAGAAAAGCCGCGGATGATCCCCGCGCGATGCGGGAGATCCTCCAGGGGGTCGTGCTTCTGGGATTGTGGCGGGGTCGGTTCTTCGAGCGGGCCGCGCTTTGTGGCGGCGCGGCGTTGCGCCTTCTGTACGGACTGGACCGGTTCGAGGCCGACCTCGATTTTACGCTCCTGTCGCCGACGCCCGGCTTCGTATTCAACCGATACCGCGACGCTGTGGTCAGGGAGGTCCAGTCACTGGGATTCTATATCTACATGACAAAAAAGACGATACACAGGGCAAGCCCGCTCGAATCGGCGTTCCTCAAGACGGACACCCTGCAGTATGCGCTGGAGATCACCGCCATCCCGGAGACGACATGGCGGCGATACACCCCCAATCCTCCGATTCGTTTGCGGATCGAGATCGATACGAACCCGCCGTCGGGGGCCACCGTGGAGAGCCGGACCTGCATGTTGCCGATCCCCTTTTCGGTTCGGACCCTGGCGCCGCCGGAGCTACTCGCCATGAAGCTGGCCGCTCTCCTCACCCACCGGTACTACCGCCAGCCGAAGGGGCGCGACTGGTACGACCTCTCCTGGTGCGCGGCGCATCAGCCGAAGCTGAACCTCGCCCACCTCGAGGCCAGGCTTCGCCAAACCGGCTGGATGCCGCCGAAAGAGCGACCCGCTGGAGACGGGAAGCAACCGGGCACGGAGGCGCAGCGTCTCTCTGGCGAGGGAGAATTGCTGACCGACGGGGAAACCCAGTCAGACGGGGAAACTCATTCCGATAGAGAATCTAATTCTACAGGTGAAGGGGAAACCGCCGTCAGGAAAGGAGGGGTGCTAACCGGCGCGGAGGTTTTGAAGATGGCAGAAAAGGTGATCAAGCTCCTGGACATAGAGGAGGCCCGGCGGGAGGTGCTCCCCTACCTGAGCGCCCCCGGGACGGCAGGCACGGAGGCCTGTGCCACCGCTGCCTGGTCGCCGGAGTTCTTCCGGGAGGCCGTCTGCCGGATTGTGATGGGCGATGTTCCTCCGGCGGCGGATTGCGGGGAAAGGGCCGGGAGGCTGGCGTCATCCGGCGCCTTTCACCCCCGGGTCGCCGCATATGCGCTGTAGAGCGGCATGAAGGTGATTTTCTGTTCCGGCAGGTCGGCATAGGGTCGGTCGGAAAAGACCAGTGCTTTGCCGCACTCTGGGTATGCGGCCATATACAGATGCAGGCTTTTCAAGCTTCCGGTGGCGCCGCTTTTCACTTCCACCGGATGAATCCTGCCATTCAGAACCACCAGATAATCGACCTCGGCAGAACTGCTCTTCGCCTGTCGATCCCAGTAGTAGAGGCTTCCGTTTTGTGAGATCAGCATCTCCTGCCCCACGAATTGTTCCGCCATGGCGCCGCGATAGATGGCAAGCAGATCGCCTCGGGCATACTCCACATCATCCGGCATGCCGGACAGAGAGCGCATCAGCCCCACATCCAGCAGCAAGGCCTTGAATATCTTTGCCGAAGCGCTCGCCCCCAGCGGCAGGCCGGATGGATCGACGGAAGGAATTTTTCGTGCAACATTCGCAAGGCAGAGCGCTTCGAAAGCCTTTTTCAGGGTAGGGTTGCCATACCCTTCACCCAGCCGCGCATATTTGATCTGTTGTCCGATACGCTGCGCAAGCGAGGTAAAAACCGAGTCGAGGCAATAACGGTCAACCTGGGGGGTATATTTGGCAAAATCCATCCGGTACGATTCCACAATCTCCCCCTGGACCTCGAAGGCATCCCGCAAAGAGCCGCTTTCTGCGTAAGCCTTGACAGCCGCCGGCATTCCGCCGATGAAAAAATAGCGCTTCAGTTCATCGCGGAGAAGTTCATGCACGGCAGGGGTTATATCGGCGGGATTGCCGAGAACGGCAGCGGCGGCGGGAGCGTTGCCGATCGCCTCCAGATATTCGGCGAAACAGAGAGGATAGAGGTTGAGAAACTGGATTCTGCCGACAGGAAAGGAGGAGTCCTTGAACGCGAACTCCAGGAGCGAACCGGCGGCCACGACATGCAGATCGGGCATCTCCTCGTAAAAATAGCGCAGGGCGGTTATGGCGCGGGGGCAGGCCTGGATTTCATCGAAGAAGAGGAGGGTTTTCCCCGGCGTGATCTTCTGTCTGATGAGCACCTCCAGGTCTGCGCAGATGCGCGCCGGGCCGAGATCGCCATCAAACAGCCTGCGCAAGGGAGGATTGCGTTCCAGATCTACCAGGGCGAGGGATTCAAACCGGGATTTCCCGAACTCCTTCAGCGACCAGGTTTTGCCGACCTGCCGTGCCCCCCTTAAAATCAGCGGTTTGCGCCGCGTCCCCTCCATCCATCGCCAAAGTTCTTCATCAATAAATCTACGCATTGGCCACCTGTATTAATTTCAAAATTAAAAACACAAGGGTGTTATGCATTTTTAAAATTAAAAATACAAGCATAAAGTCCCGTACAACTGCCCAGTGGTGCAAAATTATTGTTGCCACTTTGGCACCACCATGAGATTTGTTTGAACATAATTTATCCGTACGGAAAAATAAGCAGCGACAGGCGCCGTCTTTTATGTTATATGGCCGTACGGAAAAAATGCTCAGCACATCGTGAGATTTCCATACTATATTCCCGTACGGTAAAGGAAACATCATGACCGCACCAACAGTTTCATCCGCGCAACAGGCAGAGTATGGCAAGGTTTCCACGTCAAAGGAGATCGGGAGGCTCATCGCCCGCAAGCGGAAAGAGATCGGCCTGAAGCAGGAGATTGCGGCAGGCCTTTCCGACGTGGGAACAAAATTCCTGTCGCAATTGGAAAACGGAAAAGAAACCGCTGAGATAGGGAAGGCCCTGCAGGTTCTGAGCAAGCTCGGGCTGGAGCTGTATATCTTTCCCCGTTCGGCCAATCCACTCAAGGGGAAGTAAATGGCTACGCATCTGCTTATGGTTTACCTGAACGGCCGGCCGATGGGAGAACTGCGGCAAGAGGGGACTGCCCTTTCTTTCCGTTATGAGGGCGGCTATTTATCCCACACCGATGCGCTCCCTCTTTCGAGACATCTGCCGTTGG
Source organism: uncultured Syntrophobacterales bacterium (assembly GCA_903903205.1). GTDB lineage: Bacteria > Desulfobacterota > Syntrophia > Syntrophales > UBA5619 > UBA5619. Next base: position 624 of record CAIUXU010000011.1, on the reverse strand, counting down.
AAAAGAGTCTCTTTGGCGACCCTCCAAGCCGCGCCTTTTTTGCCAACTTGCTTCCCGAGGGAGAGATCCGCACGCAGATTGCGCGGCAACTCGGCATTTCCGCCGGAAATATCTTTGCACTGCTGGCGGCTATCGGCGGCGACTGCGCCGGGGCTGTGTCGCTCCTGCCCCCGGGTGCGCTTCCCGGCAAATATGAGGGCTATCAAACCATTTCCGATGAGGATTTGTGCAGCCGGCTGGACGATTTACCGACGCATCCTTTGTTGTCCGGTGAAGCGGGCGTGCGCCTCTCCCTGGCCGGGGCGCAAAACAAACTGCCGATCTATTGGGACGGGCATTGTTATTCTATTCCCCACGGAAGCGCGCCCTCATCCCATATTTTGAAGACCGCCATCCCTCAACTGGCTGATACGGTTATCAACGAAGCCTTCTGCATGAACCTGGCGCAGCGTTCCGGAATGCCCGTTCCCGGCGCCGAAGTCGTGGCAATCAACGGCAGGCAGGTTTACCGGGTTGAACGTTATGACCGCCGCCAACTGGCAGAAGGCACACTGGAACGTCTGCATCAGGAAGATTTCTGCCAGGCCCTGGGTGTGCCGCCGGAGCTTAAGTATGAAGCTGAGG
>CAIUXU010000010.1 GCA_903903205.1 uncultured Syntrophobacterales bacterium | reverse complement strand
GATCTTGCCGACATAGCCGCCGTGGGTGAGGATGATGTCATACTCCCGTTCCAGCGGGATGGAGACGGTTTCCCGGATCAGGTCGCACGCCGCCTCGTGGGCCGCTTCAAGATCCCCGGCGAAGATGCCGGTCAGGCGCATGTCGCGGTCGAGTGTCGTGTTCACGATGAAATCGACGCCCACCGTCCGCGCAATTGCAAGAGACTCCTCGTGGCAGGGGTTCCGCTGGAGGATCAGGTTCTGCGCGAAGGGGGATTCAAGGAAGACGGGGCTGTGGAATTTCTCGATGGTTCGCTTGTCCACGAGGCCCGGGCAGATCGATTTCCGTCCGCCGGAAAGGCCAGCCATGAAGTGGCTCTCCACGAGGCCCGTGGTGATCCGGAGGTCGGCCTGGGAAAAGACGGTGTTTACGAAAACATCCCCGCCGGTCGGGCTCTTGCCGATGAAGGTGAGCGAGGCCTCGTCCTCGCAGTCGTGGTCGATGACGGGGTAGTCCCGGAGGATCTCCTCACCCAGAATTTCGACCCGTTCGGCTTGGGTGCTCGGCCGGTGCATCCCGTTTCCGATGACGATCGTGATGTTTTTCCGGGAGATCCCCTCCTCCTCCAGCCGATCCAGGAGCGGCCGGAGGAGGCCATTTTCCCCGCGATAGGGGACCGGCCGCGTGATGTCGGAGACGGTCACCGCGGTGATCAGCTCTGCCGCAGGTTTCTTCTTGTTCCGGATGATTTCCGCAAGCGGCGGGCAGCCGATCGGATGCCCATACGCCTCTTTATATGCGGCCTGTGGGTCGGAAATGAGCGGAACCTCTTTCATGCCGAGGATGACGCAGTTCGGCGGAACACGGACGTCTAGCCGGTAGCGGCCATAATCGACTGGGATCTCTTTCCAGTCCGTTGTATCAACCTTCTGCGCGATTTGCTGGATTTCGGTTTGCATGTTGGTCTCCTGGTAAGAATGATAGCATTTTTTTGTCGGGAAATACGCCTTGAATCTACCCGGAAGGGTGAACCCTGTCAAGGCCGAATGCAGAGCCTTTCCCAATCTTTTCCCTTGACAAAACCATTATCCCAGGGATAGTTTCCTGTCATAAACGATAAAAAACAAAATGAAAATCAAGGAACTTAAAGAATCCGGGCAGGAGCGCAAGCAATCCGTGGTGGAAACCCGCGAACACTTGCCCATATCGGATGCAATTCCCGAACGTACGCAGACGGCGGAGGCGCTGTTTCACGAACGGGAACGGCTGGCAGCAATCATCAACGGCACCAACATAGGAACCTGGGAGTGGAATATTCAAACCGGTGAAACCATATTTAACAATCGTTGGGCCGAAATCATCGGATATACCCTGGACGAGCTTGCTCCCGTATCCATTGAGACATGGATGAAATTTGCTCACCCGGACGATCTTCAGTTAAGCGGCGAATTGCTTGAACGACATTTCCGTGGCGACCTCGACTATTACGAGTGCGAATCGCGCATGAAGCACAAGAGCGGCGACTGGGTGTGGGTGCTCGACCGCGGCAAGGTGGCAAGTTGGACCGAAGACGGCAAGCCGCTGCTCATGTTCGGCACCCATCTGGACCTCACCGCGCGTAAACAGGCTGAAGAAGTGCTGCGTCAAAGCGAAGAATTACACCGGACAACCCTTCAGACAGCCATGGACGGCTTCTGGATGGCCGACACGCAGGGGCGGTTGCTGGAAGTCAATGAAACCTATTCCCGAATGAGCGGCTATAGTTTGGAGGAACTTCGGGCGATGTGCATTCCCGATCTGGAGGTTGTCGAAACGGCCACCGATACGGCTGACCACATGCAGAAGCTCATGGCGCAAGGCGAGGATCGTTTTGAGACTCGGCACCGCCGGAAGGATGGAAGCATTTTCCCTATTGAAATCAGTGTTCAGTATCATCCCATCGGTGGCGGGCGGATGGTGGCTTTTTTGCGCGATATCACCGAGAACAAGTTGACAGAGCAGACGCTACGACGGCAACGTGAAGAGCTCTCCCATGTCGGCCGCCTGGCAACGGTAGGAGAGTTTGCCGCCTCCATTGCCCATGAAATCCATCAGCCGCTAACGGCCATCCTGAACAACGCCCAGGCCGCGCAGCGTTTTCTGTCCGCAGAAATACCGGAAATCGCTGAAGTGCAGGAGGCCATCCAGGATATTATTGCCGATGACCGCCGCGCCGCCGAAGTGATCCGCCACCTCCGGCTGTTCCTGAAGAGGGAAGAGGCGGATCGCACGCTGCTGGACATCAATAGCATCATTGGCGAGGTCCTGACCATGCTGCATGGGGAATTACAGGACAGAAACGTCTTGGTCACTCCCGATCTGAATCCTGGTTTGCCTCATGTCCAGGGTGGCCGCATTGAATTGCAGCAGGTGCTTATGAATCTGATTCTGAATGGCTGCGATGCCATGATCGGGGTAGATGGCAAACAGCGCCGCATACGCATCAAGACGTCGGTGACTGAACCGGACAGCATAACCATTGCCGTTCAGGACTCTGGAACAGGCTTGGCAGACAATGCCATAGACCGTGTTTTTGAACACTTTTACACCACCAAGCGGGACGGTCTCGGGATCGGACTCCCCATCAGCAGATCCATTATCGCAGCCCACGGTGGGCGGATATGGGCGGCAAACAACCCTGACGGCGGGGCGACATTTTACTTTACCCTGCCGATAACAGAGAAAAGCCTTTAGCCATGGCAACTCGGTCAGTCGTATATGTGGTGGATGACGACGCATCGGTGCGGAAAAGTCTGGATCGACTGATCCGCTCAGCGGGACTCGCCGTGGAAACATTCGCCTCGGCCCGGGATTTTCTGGCAGGCCATCATCCTGACCTTCCAGCCTGCCTGCTGCTCGATATAGAGATGCCGGAGATCACCGGATTGGAGCTCCAGAAAAAGCTGACTGCCTTAAATCAATACCTACCCATTATTTTTATTACGGGATTCGGAAATGTTCCGAAAAGCGTACAGGCCATGAAGGCCGGCGCGTTTGATTTCCTGGAAAAGCCTTTTGAAGCGACAACGTTGCTCGATACCATCCACCGGGCTATCCATCACGATATTCAGATTCGACATCAAAACGAAGAGCTTGCAGCCATTAGAAAACGCTCGGACAGCTTGACCAACCGGGAGCGGGAAGTTTTCGAACTTGTCGCCGCAGGGATGCTGAACAAGCAGATTGCTTTTCAGCTCGGGATAACAGAAGCAACCATAAAGCTCCATCGCGCCCGTATCATGCAGAAGATGGGCGCCCAATCTCTTGCGGATCTGGTGCGTCTGGCGGAGCGATTGAAATAATTATTGCTTTTGATCCCTACTAGACTAAGGTCTAATATCTTTTCTATTTTTCCGCTATATAATCCAGTAAAACCCAGGTCGTATTTGCTATAAAGTGATTGGTATCGGTGGACTGGGTCGGGGTATGGCCCCGCCTGAATCACAGGAGCAATTGAGCATGTTAAAAAAGGATGCCCTCATTTCTGTTGTGGATGATGACGAGTCGGTCCGCAAATCAATGCAAAGGCTGCTCAAATCCCTGGGATTTGCAGTAAGAACATTCCCTTCGGGGTGGGAGTTTCTGCATCAGGGACCGCTCCATGACCATGGCTGTGCGATCGTGGACGTCCGCATGCCCGAAATGAATGGTCTGGATTTGCAGAAACGGCTCTCTGACTCCGGAGTCTCACTGCCGGTCATATTTATAACAGCTTACGAAGATCCCGGTGTCCGCGCACAGGCCATGCAGGCCGGAGCCGTGGCCTTTTTACAGAAACCTTTCAGTGATCCATTCCTGACGGACGCGATAATGTTAGCCCTTGAACGTAGCAACCAGCAAGATAGCGGGCAGTTTAGAAACTGTTCATTGTAGGCCGCGTAACCCCAGGCGGCAAGGAAGCATCTGTTCGGATATCTGACCAATAGACATGAAGGAGATGAGAATATGAGAATGATATCAGATCAATACTTCGGAGTAAACGAGCGTTCGGTCACATTCCCTGAAGATCCCGCCCTGAGCAATCAGATAACCTCTCGGGAGGGAAGGGAAAACCGGGAAGAGGAAAAGTTTTCGGTAATCCTTCAAGAGGAGGAAAGCAAAAGGGAAAACTTCACCGCTACCTATTGGGGATAGGCATGCTTGAAACGACCCGGGGGTTGGTGGAGGCAAGCAACGATGGCGAGCGTAAAAATGCACGTTTCCAGGAAGAGAGAGAAAACGGCGGTTCTTCTCATCACGCCGGAGACGGGTCGTCTGCCCGAGAAGATGGGTGGCATGGCCAGCAGCATTTCCGGCAAGAGCGGCGGCCTGGGCGAAGTGATTGCCGCCCTCTGCGGGGGGCTTTCGGAGCGGGGCGTCGAATGCCACATGACCACCCTCAATCTCCCCCGGCGCTTCCAGCGGGAGAACCATATTGATGATGAGCATTGGCAGAGGCTTCGCCATTCCGTCGATCCGGAAAAGGTCCACCTGGTCACCTCTTCTGTGTTTGGCGATCTGGAAAGCCCCTATGCCGGCGATCCGGTTCAGAATGCTGTGGAATTTCAGAAGGAGATCGTCAACCAGACGATCGTCCGGGTCCGGGCGATGAACGGCGGCCGACTCATTGTTCACAGCCACGACTGGATGACGGGCGGCGTCATCACGGCCTATGCCCGGATGAGAGGCTGCCCCGTACTGCATACGATCCACAATGTCCACAATGCCCATATCCCGCTGGAGATGTACCACGGTGTGGATATGGAACGTCTGCGGCCCTACATCTATTTTTCGGAAGACAGGGGCCGGCCCTGCCTCGACAGCCAGGCGACAGCTATCAAGAATGCCAGCGCCGTAAGTTTCGTAGGGCACCGCTTTCTGCGGGAAATCATCGACGGTGAACTTGGCAACAACCTTCCCATTTCCCCCTACGTCCGGGAGGAAATACGCTTGAAAGACAAAATGGGACAGACGGCGACTGTTCTCAACGCTCCTGCGCCGGAGATGTATCCGGAGCGCTGCGCCCATCTGGTCCGAAATTATGGACCGGAAGACGATATTCTGAAAGCCAAGCGGGAAAATCTTGTCGATTTTCAGAAAAAGACGGGACTAAATATCAATCCGGAGGCCATTCTGCTCTATTGGCCGTCGCGCCTCGATCCATCCCAGAAAGGTATTCATCTGCTGGAGGAGATCGCCCAGTGGTTTGTCATCGCCCATCAGGATGTCCAGATTGCCATCATCGGTGATGGTGTGGGATCGGATCGCACCCATGAGGAGACCTGCGGGCGAATCGCCTGTGCGTCGGGCGGCAGGATTACCTACCAGCGTTTCCAGGAACCCCTGTCCATGCTGGGTTTTGCCGCAGCCAGCGATGTCTTTGGTGCATCTCTTTATGAACCCTGCGGCCAGATAGATCAGATCGGCAATCTCTTTGGGGCGACGGCTACCAACCGCGACACTGGCGGATATCATGACAAGATCGAGGAATTGACCTTGCGGGCCGATGGCGCCCCGGCAGATGGGGGCAACGGGTTTCTTTTCCGGGATTACGACACCGGCGGACTCTGGTACGGCCTGGCCCGGAGCGTTGCCTTTCATCGGCAGCCGCCAGAGGTCCGAGCGGCCCAACTTCGGCGCATCATGATCGAAACAGAAGAGAAACACAGCCTGGAGCGGATGATTGACGGTTACATGACGATCTATGAAGGAATCAACGGCAATCTGCCGCTGGTATAGTGGCAGGTCGCATACCCCTCACCCGCATTGATAATCGAGAACCATTCTGGTGCGAAGATCCAAATCAATCATGAAACAGACCTGCCGAATACACGCAGAACCTTTATCTTTGGCCGCATAAGGATAACTACCTGGATTATGGCAGGTTGAGAATGTTTCTGTTCTTTTGCCCAGGATTTGTGGTATTCCGGGAGCGGACTGTGTCTGGCCATGAAATCTGGAATCATGACTGGCATGGTAAAATGACCAAAAGCGCAGGATTCGTCATTTCGTATAATTTTTGGAGGTCAATATGGCTGATCAATCAAAACCGGAGAATATGAACCAAATCCAGATCAGTACCGGGGATGAAGTGTCGAGAGGGAGATACAGCAACTCCATGATGGTATCACATGGCGCCGATGAATTCATACTGGACTGGCTTTTAAACTCCCCGAACGGTGTCCATCTGGTTTCTAGGGTCATTGTGACTCCTGCCCATGTTAAGAAAATTATCGATGCTCTGAAGGAAAACCTTGATAACTATGAGAAACAATTCGGGTCTGTCATGGAAGTCGGTTTAGGTGATCAAAAGTTTCATTAATTCAAGTTTTAAGTGGAATCTGCCGATACCCTACACGGAAGGGTTCAGAAATTTGAATGTCCATGCTTAAAAAAGGAGGCATAGAAATGCAGACAAACCCAGTAGGACAGAGCAATTATATGACGCAGGCCGCCCCGGTTGTTCCGACTAAAGAAACTCAACCAGTACAGCCGCCACAAGAGCCACAAAAGCCGCAGGCGCCACAGAAAGACGATGTCGTACTTTCCCAGGCAGCCAAAGATATGGCGGCACAGGCAACGCAACAGGCGGCAATGCAACCACCTGCCACCGCAACGCAGGAGGGGGGAATAACCAATGTTATAAGGTAGTAATGCTATGGTGTAATTCAAGGCATTCAAACCGTAGGTTCTTTTCATGCTGAACGGTTAAGGCAGGGTTCGGGTAATAAAGCTGAGTCCTGCGAGGTGAGGTGGAAATGGATATCAAACCTGTGGATAGCGGGGTAATGAGGGACACAGCGGTCAGGGTGGCTGCGCCGGAGAAGACGACAGAATCTTCCCGGCCTGCACAATTGACCAAGTTTGCGCCATCTTCCCAGCCTGCACAGAAGGCAGATGCAAATGCCGACTTAAGCCCTGCGCAAGTAAAACCAATTGTCGCCGAGATGCAAAAACAGGTTGACGGCATGAATATCGCCATGGAATATGCTTTTTACGGGGAGAATGATAACAAGGTCGCAATCAAGGTAACGAACAAGGAAACTGGTGAAGTGATTCGTGAAATCCCGTCCAAAGAGCTGCAATCCCTTCAGACTAAAATTGGCGAACTTGTCGGTCGGATCTTCAACGGAAAAGCTTAGGAATTCAGAAAAAATGACCGGTTCCCGAAGAGGGAAACCGGTCGGCCAGATTTGTAAATTCTAAATAAAATCATACGCTACAGGAACTTTTCAACATCTACCAGTTTCAGCCCGAAGGCGTCAGCCACGCCTTTGAAGGTTACTTGGCCTTTGATCACATTCGCGCCCTTTTTAATTTCCGGGTTTTCCTGCATTGCCTTCTTCCAGCCCTTGTTTGCGATCTCGACCGCATAGGGGAGGGTGGCGTTCGTCAGGGCCAGCGTGGATGTTTTCGCGACGGCGCCCGGCATGTTTCCAACACAGTAATGGATGACGCCGTCGATTGTGTAGATCGGATCCTTGTGCGTCGTCGCCTTGGAGGTTTCGAAACAGCCGCCCTGATCGATGGCCACGTCCACCAGGACCGACCCTTTTTTCATGAGTTTGATCATGTCGCGCGTGACGAGCTTCGGCGCCTTGGCGCCCGGGATCAGGACGGAGCCGATCACCGCGTCCGCCTCCCGGATCAGCCTGCGGATGGTCTCCGGCGAGGAGATCAGCAGGCAGCAGTTCTGCGGCATGATGTCGGAGAGATAACGGAGCCGCGACAAACAGGAGTCAACGACGTAGACCCTGGCGCCCAGGCCGCAGGCCATTTTTGCGGCGTGTGTGCCGACCGTTCCGGCGCCGATCACCAGCACCGTCGCCGGTTCGACGCCCGGAACTCCGCCGAGAAGAACGCCTGCGCCGCCGTATTCCATCTCGAGGTACTTGGCGGCTTCCTGGATCGCCATCCGTCCCGCAACCTCGCTCATCGGAATGAGCAGCGGGAGCGATCCGTCCACCTTCTGGATCGTCTCGTAGGCGATATCGATGGATTTGGATTCGATCATCGCCTTCGTCAGCGTCTCGTTCGCCGCCAGATGGAGATAGGTGAAGACGATCTGATCTTTGCGGATCAATTTGTACTCGGAAGGCATCGGTTCTTTCACATGCATGACCATATCGGAACGGTCGTAGATCTCCTTCGCGGTTTTGACGATCTCGGCGCCGGTGGCCACGTAGGCCTTGTCATCAAAACCGCTGCCCGTGCCCGCGCCCTTTTCAACGAGGAGCTTGTGGCCATGGTCCGTCATGACCTCGACGCCGGCCGGTGTCATGGAGACGCGGTTTTCCTCAATCTTGATCTCTTTCAATATTCCTACAATCATCTCATTTTCCTCCAATAGGATAGCATTTTCTACACTTGCCAGAACATCGATGCCGCAATGGCTTTGACGAGCCTCTCCATGTCGGCCGGATATACGTCGCCGATGTTTCCGATCCTGAATGCGCTGGCCTTGGAAACCTTGCCCGGATAGATCACGAATCCCTGAGTCTTAAGCTTGTCGTAGAAGGTTTTGAAGTCATACTTTGCGTTTTCCGGACTGTAGAAGGAGGTGATGAAGTGCCCCTGGAAGGCGTCCGGAAGGAGGGTGCGGAAGCCGAGCCCTCTCATGCCGTCCACCAAGGTCCGGTGGTTGGCCCGGTAGCGCTCCGTCCGCTTTGCGACGCCGCCCTCCTCGTCCAGCTCCTTCAGTGCCTGATAAAAAGCCCGGACAACGTGGGTCGGCGAGGTGTAGCGCCATTTCCCCTTGTCGTTCTCCATCGTGTTCCACTGATCGTAGAGGTCCAGAGAGAGCGAGCGGGCCCGGCCCTTGCAGGTCATCAGCAGTTCCCTGTCGGCGATGATGAAACCGAACCCGGGAACCCCCTGGATGCACTTGTTTGCGCTGCTGACGATGAAGTCGATGCCGAGCGCCTCGATGTCCATCGGGATGCCGCCGAAGCTGCTCATCGCATCCACGATGAAGATCTTGCCGTGTCTCTTGACGATCTTCCCGATCTCGGCGATGGGGTTGAGCATGCCGGTGGTCGTTTCGGAATGAACGACGGCGACATGGGTGATCGTGTTGTCCGCCTTCAGCGTTGCCTCCAGCTTCTCCAGATCGGGCGGCGCCAGCTCTCCGCTGTCATTGAAGACCACCGGGATCTTCAGGGTCTTCGCAATCTGCACGATCCGGTCCCCGTAGGCGCCGTTGGGAAGGACCAGCAGCTTGCCGTTTTCGGGAACGGCCGTGCTGATGATTGCTTCCACCGAAAAGGTCCCGCTGCCCTGCATGAGGACGCAGGTGTAGCGGTCCGGTTTGTTCGTCGCGAGATGCACCAGCTTCTCCCGCACCTCCTGGACGATCGTTTTGTAATCGTCATCCCAGGTGCACCAGTCCCGGAGCATCGCGGCTTTCACGGTCCGGGTTGTCGATAGAGGGCCCGGTGTCAGTAGCAGATAGGGATTGTCCGGCAAATTTTTTAGCTCCATACAAACCTCCTTTGAAATTCTTGCGATTTATTGGAAAGATCAAATGAAATCATCTCTATACTACAATGATTCCTAT
>CAIUXU010000009.1 GCA_903903205.1 uncultured Syntrophobacterales bacterium | reverse complement strand
GGTCTTTCCGGGGGGGTCGATTCCTCCGTTGCGGCCGTCCTGCTCCACCAGGCGATCGGCCGTCGGCTCACCTGCGTCTTTGTGGACAACGGACTCCTGCGGCTGGGCGAGGCGGAGAAGGTTCGGGCCCTTTTCGGGAAAAATTTCCGGATGGACGTTCGGTTCGCGCGGGCGCGGAAGGCGTTTGTCGATGGCCTCAAGGGGGTGACGGATCCGGAACGAAAGCGGAAGATCATCGGCCGGATCTTCATCGAGGTCTTCGACAGGGAGGCCAAGAAGATCAAAGGTGCGGAGTTTCTCGCCCAGGGGACGCTCTATCCGGATCTGATCGAATCCCAATCGGCCTTTGGCGGACCCAGCGCCGTCATCAAATCCCACCACAACGTGGGGGGACTCCCGAAAAAAATGAAGCTGAAGCTCGTCGAGCCGCTGAAGCACCTCTTCAAGGACGAGGTCCGGCTCCTCGGAAAAGAGCTCGGGATGTCCGACGATGTAGTCTGGCGACAGCCCTTTCCGGGACCGGGGCTTGCGGTGCGGATCATCGGCGAGGTGACCGAAAAACGGCTCGTCATCCTCCGGAACGCCGACGCGGTGCTGATGGAAGAGATCCGGGCGGGGAATTACTACCGGAAACTCTGGCAGTCTTTCGCCGTCCTGTTGCCGATCAAGAGTGTCGGCATCATGGGGGACCAGCGGACCTACGAAAATGTGATCGTCATCCGGGCGGTCACGAGCGAAGATGCGATGACGGCGGACTGGGCGAAGCTCCCCCACGACCTGCTGGGCCGGATCTCCAGCCGGATCATCAACGAGGTTCGCGGGGTGACCCGGGTTGTCTATGACATCAGCTCGAAGCCGCCCAGCACGATCGAGTGGGAATAACATGCCGAAACGGACAGACATTCATAAAATCCTGATCATCGGCTCCGGGCCGATCATCATCAGCCAGGGGTGCGAGTTTGACTACTCGGGAACCCAGGCGTGCAAGGCCCTCAAGGAAGAGGGCTATGAGGTGATCCTCGTCAACTCCAATCCCGCGACGATCATGACCGACCCCGAAACGGCGGACCGGACCTACGTGGAGCCGATCACGCCGGAGGTGGTGGAGAAGATCATCGCGAAGGAACGTCCCGACGCGCTGCTGCCGACGCTTGGGGGCCAGACGGGTCTGAACACCGCGGTCGCCGTGGCGGAGTCCGGCGTACTCGCGAAGTACGGGGTCGAGATGATCGGGGCGTCGCTTCCGGCCATCCACAAGGCGGAGGACCGCAAGCTCTTCCGGGCAGCGATGGAGAAGATCGGCCTTAAGGTTCCCAAAAGCGGCTTCGCCCGGTCGATGGAGGAGGTTTTCGCCGTCGCTTCCGGGATCGGCTTTCCGATCATCATCCGCCCCTCCTTCACCTTGGGAGGCACGGGAAGCGGGGTCGCCTACAACCGGGAGGAGCTCGCCGAAATCGCCAAGGGGGGGATCGACGCCTCCCTGATTCACGAGGTCATGCTGGAGCAGTCGGCCCTCGGTTGGAAAGAGTACGAGCTCGAGGTGATGCGCGACAAGGCCGACAATGTGGTTATCATCTGTTCGATCGAGAACATGGATGCGATGGGGGTCCACACCGGTGAGTCGATTACCGTCGCTCCGGCCCAGACCTTGACCGACGTGGAGTACCAGCGGATGCGGGACGCCGCAATCGCCATCATGCGGGAGATCGGCGTCGAGACGGGCGGTTCCAACGTCCAGTTTGCGATCCATCCCGACACCGGCGAGATGATCGTCATCGAAATGAACCCCCGCGTCTCCCGCTCCTCCGCCCTCGCCTCCAAGGCGACTGGTTTCCCGATTGCCAAAATCGCGGCGAAACTCGCCGTCGGATATATGCTGGACGAGATTCCAAATGATATCACCCGAGAGACGATGGCCTCCTTCGAGCCGACGATCGACTACTGCGTCGTGAAGATCCCCCGCTGGACTTTCGAAAAGTTCCCCGAGACGGAGGACTTCCTGACCACTTCGATGAAGTCGGTCGGCGAAACGATGGCGATCGGCCGGACTTTCCGGGAGGCGCTCCAGAAGGCGATCCGCTCCCTGGAGATCAAACGCTTCGGCCTGATGATCGACCTGCCGGAAGGGGTCAGCCGTCCCGCTGAATTTCTGGCACAGAAACTCACGAAGCCCAATTCGTTGCGCCTTTTCTACATCGCCGCGGCCTTCCGTAACGGACTCTCGCTGGAGGAGATTCGGCGGCTGACATCGATCGACCCCTGGTTTCTGAACCAGATCCGGTCGCTGGTCGAAGCGGAGGAGGAGATCCGCAAGACGCCCTATTCGACGGAGCTGCTTTATGAGGCAAAACGGCTGGGATTCTCCGACCGCTATCTCGGCGGGCTCTGGAACCTCCCTGAGGAGGAGATCCGCGATCGCCGCTATGCCGCCGGAATCGTCCCCGTGTACAAGCTTGTGGACACCTGCGCGGCGGAGTTCGAGGCCCATACCCCCTACTACTACTCGACCTATGAAACCGAGAACGAGACCCGCCCCTCGACGAAGCCGAAGGTGGTCATCATCGGCGGGGGGCCCAACCGGATCGGACAGGGGATCGAGTTCGACTACTGCTGCGTCCATGCTTCTTTCGCCCTTCGGGAGGAGGGGTACGAGAGCATCATGGTCAACTCGAACCCGGAGACCGTCAGCACCGACTATGACACCTCCGACAAGCTCTTCTTCGAGCCGGTGACGCTGGAGGATGTTCTCCATATCCTGAAGGCGGAGAAGCCTGACGGCGTCATCGTTCAGTTCGGCGGCCAGACACCGCTGAACCTTGCCCGCGGCCTGGAGGCGGCGGGGGCGCCGATTCTGGGCACCTCGCCCGACGCAATCGACCGCGCCGAGGACCGGAAGCGTTTTCAGGAGATCGTACACCGCCTCAAGCTCCGCCAGCCCGACAACGACACGGCGATGGATACCGAAGAGGCGATCCGGGTTGCCGAGCGAATCGGCTACCCGGTTCTGGTCCGTCCCTCCTATGTTCTCGGCGGGCGTTCGATGGAGATAATTTACGATACGGAGAGTCTCCGGCAGTTTATGGTTCGGGCGCTCCTGGTCTCCCCCGGCCACCCCATCCTTATCGACAAG
>CAIUXU010000008.1 GCA_903903205.1 uncultured Syntrophobacterales bacterium | reverse complement strand
TTTTCTGCTTACCGTCATCTCCTTTCCCAAGTACGAAGTCGTTGCGCTGGCGCCGTTATTTTTGTTTCCGGTCCTGCTGATGACCGTCGGCGAAATTCCCGTCCGGTTCATCATCAGAAAGATAATCGTCGTTTCACCCTTTGCGATTTTTATCGGCGTCTTCAACCCGATACTGGATACGAGAACAGCGGCAGTTATCTTCGGCGTCTCCCTTTCCGCGGGATGGCTCTCTTTTCTTTCGATTCTGTTGAAGTTTTCCCTCACGGTCAGCTCGGCGCTCCTGCTCATCGCAACGACGTCATTTCCGGGCGTCTGCCACGCACTCCGGCGCCTTGGCTTTCCGGCCCTTTTTGTTTCGCAGCTCCTCTTCCTGTACCGCTATCTCTTTGTCCTTATGGAGGAAGCGATGCGGATCATCCGCGCACGGGAGATGCGTTCATTCGGTACGCGCAATACCGGCATAAAAGTGTTTGTGCGGCTGATTGGCGTCCTCTTCCTCCGAACGGTGGATCGCGCGGAAAGAATCTATTATGCGATGCTTTCCCGGGGGTTTCAGGGAGATATCCCGAGTCTGAAGCGATCCCGGATAGCGGCGCCCGATCTGATGTTCATGGCGGCGACGGTGCTATTTCTGGGAGTTTTCCGTATCTTCCCCGTCACCGAAGGGATTGGTCGGGTTGTGCAGGAGCTGTTTCGATGAGCCATCATATTGTTGAGTTCAAAAACGTTTTTTTCCGCTACCCCGACGGAACGGAAGCGCTTAACGGGGTCAATTTCCGGATAACCCACGGCGAATCCGTTGGTGTTGTCGGCGCCAATGGAGCGGGAAAATCCACGCTCCTCCAGCACATGAACGGCTATTTGATGCCGACGTCGGGAACAGTGACCATTGGCGATCTGATCATCACTGAGAAAACAAAGCGGGAGATCCGAAAGAAGGTCGGGATTGTTTTTCAAAATCCCGATGACCAGCTCTTCATGCCGACCGTTTTTGACGATGTCGCCTTCGGCCCGCTGAATCTCGGATTGGATGAGGCGGCTGTACGGGAACGGGTCCGCAAAGCGCTCGGTATGGTCAACAGCCTCGATCTTCGGGACAAGCCACCGCATCACCTCTCGGCCGGACAAAAGAGCTCGGTCGCCATCGCTTCGGTTATGGCCATGGAACCCGATATCCTCGCGATGGACGAACCCGCCGCGAATCTGGACCCACGGTCGAGGCGATCACTGATTACGTTGCTCAAGACCTTCAAACATTCCAAGATCATCGCCTCCCACGACCTCGACTTGATCCTGGATGTCTGTCAGCGCTGCATCGTGATCGGAGGCGGCGCGGTGGTTGCGGACGGTCCGTCGGCGGAGATTCTTTCAAACAAGGCTTTCCTTGAAGAAAACAACCTGGAGCTTCCATTGTCGTTCCAAGGGCGTTGAAGCCGCTGTTGCTTCAATTTGGCGAGGATGTCTCTTCCATTGATCGAAGGAGCGGAAAATGAAATATGTTGGCGCCCATGTGAGTGCAGCGGGAGGCGTCGGAAATGCGCCTCTGAATGCGGCGGAGATCGGCGGGAAGGCTTTTGCGCTCTTCACCAAGAACCAGCGGCAGTGGCAGGCGAAAGCCCTCTCCGCTGAGGAAATCGAGGCCTTCCGGACGAATTGCCAAGGGGCCGGGTATGGCCCAGCGCAGATCCTCGCGCATGACAGTTATCTGATCAACCTCGGACACCCGGAGCCGGAGCCCCTCGCAAAATCACGCGCGGCATTCCTGCTGGAGATGCGCCGCTGCGCGGAACTCGGAATCCGTTTCCTCAATTTCCATCCCGGGAGTCATCTGCGCCTCTCTTCCGAAGAGGAGGCGTTGGCCCGGATTGCCGAGTCGATCGACATCGCCCTTGCCGAAACCGAAGGGGTGACCGCCGTCATTGAAAACACGGCGGGCCAGGGGAGCAATCTCGGGTACAGCTTCGAGCAGCTCGCCCGGATTATTGAGCTCGTTAGGGAACGGGACCGTGTGGGGGTCTGTCTCGACACCGCCCATGCCTTCGCCGCCGGCTATGACCTGAGGAAGCCGGAAACGTATGACCGGACGTTCACGGCATTCAACAAGATCGTCGGTTTTCAATATCTCCGCGGGGTTCATCTGAATGATTCGAAGGTTGATTTTGGAAGTCGCGTGGACCGCCACGCGCCCATCGGGAAGGGAAAACTGGGGTTGGAACCGTTCCGTCTGCTCATGAACGATGCCCGTTTCGACGGTATTCCGCTGATTCTGGAGACCCCGGAAAGTGAACGGTGGCCCGAGGAGATCAGGCTTCTCTACTCTCTCATGGAAACGGCTGCGCCATAATGCGCTCAATAATAACCCGCTGGACCGCTCATCTCACTCGGAGATGCGGTTCCTGCCGCCGCTCTTGGCGCGGGTGAGAGCCCGCTCCGCCTCGGCAAACAGCTCTTTTCCCATCTGCTCTGCCTTCAGCTCCACCAAGCCGATTGAAATCGTCGGGTGTGGAATGGAACTCCCGTCCGGCGTAACGGGTATCGCATCCATAACCCCGCGGTGGAGCCGTTCACTGATATCCTTCGCCGTCCCGATTGCCACCTCGGGCAGAATGACAAGAAACTCGTCGTCGCCGCACCGGGCGATGATCTCGGTCGGACGCAGGTGATCCGAGAGCGTATGCGCCACCGAATAGAGCACGTGATCTCCATAGGCACGACCGTAATGGTCATTGAAGCTCTTGAAGTTATCGATATCGATCATGATTAGTGAAAGGGGAAGGCCGCCTTTGATCGATCTCTGAACCTGCCGTTCGAGGACTGTTTCCATCCAGAAGCGATTGTGCAGACCGGTGAGGGCATCGACCGTACCGTAATGCCGACCATCCTCTTCCATTTCAAAGCTTTCGGAGAGCACGGCATCGGCGTGTCTGAGGCGTGCGGAAAGACCGATCAGCAGATTGCAGGCGGTAGCGTGGGAAGAGTGAACCAGAGACCAGAGGAGCTCCTCATCCATGGCAAGCAGCCGGACCGGTTCCGCAGCCACGACGAAGGCCGATGCCGGCTGATGGTCGATCACCGACATTTCGCCGACGCTCTCGCCGGGACCGAGGGACGCAGTGGGTTCGCTTTGGAGCGAAGTGAGATGGATTCGGACATGGCCTTCGAGCAGGAAGTAAACGGTTCGGTTCTGCTGTCCCGCCGTGATGAGAACCTCTCCTGCAGTCAAAGACCGCAAGGTACAGGCATCGAGAATTCCCTTGATCGATTCGAGGTCAACAAACTGGAAAAGCTTTATCCTGGACAGTTCCTCTCTGCTGAACGTCTCCATCATCCCCCTCCATTTTTCCAAAATCGCCGGTCCTGCAGGCTGGGAAACGGATTCATTGCTCCGCTTCCTTGACTGAAATCATGTGTGGAGCTTCTTCAGGAGCCAGGCCATGTTTTGCCCCAGAACCTTCATCGTCTGAATCCCCTCGACGTCCTTCTCCACCTCGCCAACCTCCCGGCCGACACCGATGTTCCAGTAATTGGATCCGACGACGATCATCTGGCCGATCAGGAAGAACAAGTTGAGAGAGGTGAAGGCATGCATCGCACCGGCCCTTCTGACAGCCACGACCCCCGCTCCGACCTTCCGCTTCAGCAGGTCCTGGTTCGCACGTGACGTCATGCCTGCCCGTTCGATCAGGGCCTTCGTCCCGGCGGTGATGTCGGAAAAATAGGTTGGGGAGCCGAGGAGAATGCCATCGGCGGCCCGCATCTTGTCGATGCACTCATTGACGATATCACCAGTCACCGCGCAGTGGCCGTCGGCCTTCTCGAAACACTTGTAGCAGGCCCGACAACCGAAAATATCCTTCCCCGCAAGCGTGACGAGTTCCGTTTCGATGCCTTCTTGCTTGAGCTCATCCAGAACCACGTTCAACAGGATGGCCGTGTTTCCCTTTGCGCGGGCACTGCCGTTAAATGCGACAACTTTCATGATTTGCCTCCTCGATATTTGTTTGTTGGTGGGGACGGATTTGGGACAAAGAAGGCCTCTCTGTTCCGGTTGCGGAGTTCGGCGCGCTTTCCCCGGTTCCAGCCGGAAACGCGGCTGTAATACTGGGTGATGCGGGCAAGGCCATCCACCTCTTTAGAACCGCAATGCTCGCACGTTTCGAGAATCCCCCGCATTGTGGCGTCACAACGGGCACAGCAGGTGAACTCGGGGGAAAAGACGATCTGGTTGCTCTCTGTCTCTCGAAATGCCTGGATGACGAGGGCGGCGAGGTCTTGAGCCGGTGGCTCGGCAGCCCCCAGTTCGATGTGGGTGACGGCCCCCGCCCGGAAGAAAGGGTGAAAACGACCTTCCAGCCTGATCCGTGTGGCTGGATCGACCGGCGCCGCGGGATGGAGATGGGTGGCGTTCGTGTAGTAGATTTCACCCTTGGTCAAATCGCCCCGGACATAACGGCCCGGCAGCGGAGAGAAGTGCTTCAGGTCAAGACGGGCAAAACGGTGGGCGGTGGTCTCTGCAGGAGTCTGTTCCAGGACAAATTTCATCCCGTGAATTTTGCAGAGTCTCTCGCACTCTTTTCCGATATGGTCGATGAGTGAAAGGCCAAAGGTCAGCGCCTCGTCTGACTCATGAAGCTGTTTTCCCTTCCTGATCTGAACAAGTTCATTGAGTCCCGTTACCCCGATCAGATAGGTCGCCTCATTCATTCGAAGATAGGGCGCCCCGTCGTTTTGCATCGCAAGCATGGCGAGCGGTCCTGCGTCACCCAAAGAGAGCAGGTTTTCGACAAAGTCGCGCTTCTGGACGTGGGCCTTTGCCGCGAGGGCCATCACTTCACCGAGGAGAGAGAAGAGTTTGCCGTCGTCTCCTTCCCAGGAGCGGTAGCCGAGGCGGGGAAGGTTTAGGGTGACGTTCTGGATTGAGGCACATCTCCTTTGCCAAGAGTCGCGGGCGTTGCCTGCGGCTTCGTTCCCGAAATCAATGCAGCCGCAAGGGAAGATGGGCGAATGGTTTTCCCGATCGAGGAGCAGGCAAGGATTCCCCTTCGCAGCAGCGACGCCGCAAACCTCCTCCAGAAATGCCTCGTGACCCGGTGTCCGGAAGAACGCGTCCGTGATGTGGACGATAGGCCGGGGAAAAATGAACGGCTTTCCCGTGGCGTCCCCCTCCCGGTAAACCGCCATCAGCGCGCGGGCGAATCGTCGGGCATCTTCCCCGTACTCCCGGAAGGTTCGACCGGTGGGTTTGCCTCCCGGACCGACAGCGGGGAGTTCGGCGAGAAGGTCGGGAACCTCCCAGAAGAGATGAATGTCGGTAAAGATCGCCTGCCCGCCGCGGGACGAGGTGAGCTGAGAGAATTCGTAAATCAGCATCTGGGCGAATTGTTCGAGCTCCCGCTCTCCCATCCCGCTCAGGTAGGGGGCAAACGAGAGGTTGATGGCATCCCAGCCGATCACGCCGGCAAAATGGCCCTGGAGCGAGGCCCCGAAACGGACCATGTGGGCGAGCAGAACCTCCGCATGCCGCGCCGGACCGGCGACCGTCACGGAATGGGGCAGCTTGAGGCCGAACCGTTTGAGGTATTCGAGCGACTGGAAAGCGCTGTAAGGCCGGTCGATGTAGCCCAGGCCGTGGAGGTGGAGATCGCCGGAGAGATGGGCATCACCCACCTCCCGGGAGAAGACGTCGTGAAGCGCGTATTCCCGCTTGATCCCTTCGACGAGGGTCAGGCTCGTACCCTCGGGGGCGTGCGGAACGTTGGCGTTTTCCTTGTTCTGGTGGCGGATGAGCTGTCGGACGTCGTAGAGGGGGAAACCGAGGCGAACATGAAGTCGTTGCGCCTGCTCCAACCCCCGCTCGATCAGCTTGGCATCCACCAGCTCCCGGATGAGCGCCGTCGTGAGCAGGCTGATCCCCGAGGAGACAATCTGTTTTTCGACCTCCCGGCTGATCGCCTCGGCGGTCTCCTCGTCGATTCCCGCCTCACGGATCAACGCCTCGACGATTCTCTGGCGGTTCCAACGGGCAACCTCCTCACCCGAGGTGCGGACGAAGAGTGTGATGTCGGTGGTTTCAGGGTCTGTTATCATTGGACGAAATCTACAATACTCGGGACTGAAAAACAAGTGCTGAGTGCTGAGGACTGAGGAGTGAGTAAAAGCGTATCCCCGATAAGAGAATTCGGGGATGACATGGGTGAGCATTCGGGGATGACAAAAAACACTCAGCACTTTGTTTTCAGATCAGAGCCAGACTGTCGGCGACGGCCATTCCGGCGCGCGTCGGCCGGAGAAATCCGTCGCGGATCTCCACAAGCCCCTCCCTGGTTAGCCTCTCGACCATCTCCCGCTTTTCTGCGAGAAGATCCTGGCCGGAGCGGCTCCTGAACGTCTCAAGGCAGATTCCCCGACGCGTCCGGAAGCCGAGAAAGAGCGCCTCCAAGCCGAGTTGTTCGTCACTCAGAGTCTCCCTCGACTCGACCGGTTCCCGTCCCGATTCCAGATCACCGATGTAGGCTTCGACGGAGCTGCGGTTCCAGCGCCGCTCGCGCCCTGAAAAAGAGTGCGCCGCGGGACCGAGGCCCAGATAGGGGACGTGGTTCCAGTATTTGCGGTTGTGCCTCGATTCCCGGCCGGGGCGGGCGAAGTTGGAGACCTCGTAATGGTGATAGCCATTTTCTTCCAGAAATTTCGAAGTATTGCAGAAGAAATCGGCAAGAACCGACTCTTCCGGAAGGACGACCTCGCCCCTATCGCATTTCTGCGCAAGAGGCGTTCCCTCTTCCAGCGTAAGCTGATAGCAGGAGATGTGGTCCGGGTTCATACCGATGGCCGTATTCAGGGTGGAAAGCCAAGAGGGGTAAGTGGCGACATCATGCTGTTCTTGTGGACACGATGCCGCATCATGTCCACAAGAACAGGGAAGACCGTAGATCAGATCGAGACCGATGTTCTCGAAGCCGGCGTCGCGTACCCGTTGGACGGCGCTGATCGCCTGAAGGGCTGTATGGCGGCGGCCAAGAAGTGCAAGAGAACCGTCGTCGAAGGACTGAATACCGATGCTGAGTCGATTTACCCCGGAGCGGCGGAGCGACGCGAGGAGGCTTTCGGTGATGTCGGCGGGATTTACCTCGACGGTGATCTCCGCATCGGCTGTGATCGTGAAAGCGATCCGGATGTCGGCGATCAAGGCTTCCAGATCTTCCTCGTGCAGAACGGAGGGTGTTCCCCCGCCGATGTAGAGGGTGTCAAAAGAGGCGGTCCAACCTCGGTAGATGTCTATTTCCCGGCGGAGAGCAGGCAGAAAAGCGGGGATCAGGGAACGGTCGGTGATGGAGTAGAAACCGCAATAGGCGCATTTTCGGAGACAGAACGGGATGTGGATGTAGAGCCCCGGGAGGTTGTCCGTTTCCTGAGAGCGCCGGGTCTCGTGATCCGGCCTCCATCCGCTCATTCCGTATCCGACTTCAGCACCGCAAGGAAGGCGCTCTGCGGGATGCTGACATTGCCGATCATCTTCATCCGCTTCTTGCCCTTTTTCTGCTTTTCAAGGAGCTTCCGCTTCCGGCTGATGTCACCCCCGTAGCACTTCGCGATAACGTCTTTCCGGAAGGCGGAGATGGTCGTCCGGGAGATGATCTCCCCTCCGATCACTCCCTGGATCGCGATCTTGAACATCTGCCTCGGAATCTCCTCTTTTAAGCGCTCGCAGGCCTGGAGCCCCCGGCTACGGGCACGCTCCCGGTGGACAATCTGCGAGAGGGCATCGACCTTTTCGCCGTTCACGAGGATGTCGAGGAGGGCAAGGGAGCTCTCACGATAGTCGATCAGGTCGTAGTCGAACGATCCGTAACCTTGCGTCACCGACTTGAAGCGGTCGTAGAAGTCGAAGATAACTTCGGCGAGCGGAACCTCATAGATCAGCTCTGCCCGGCCCGGGCTCGGATAGTTTAGTGTCGAGTTGACCCCGCGCTTGTCCATGCAGAGCTTCATGACAGCGCCGAGATAGCGCTCGGGAAGCATCATCGCTGCCCGAATGTAGGGTTCCTCGGATTTGATGATCGACATCGGGTCGGGATAGTGGGCCGGATTGTCCACGAACAGAATTGTTCCATCCTTCAGTGTGAAACGATAGCGAACGCTCGGGACAGAAAGAATGATTGAGAGATCGTACTCCCGCTCCAGACGCTCCTGAACGATGTCGAGATGGAGCAACCCCAGAAAACCACAGCGGAATCCCTGGCCGAGGGCGGCGGAAGAGTCCTTTTCATAGACGAAAGAAGCGTCGTTGAGCTTGAATTT
>CAIUXU010000007.1 GCA_903903205.1 uncultured Syntrophobacterales bacterium | reverse complement strand
TCGGAATTCCGCCCAGTCCCATTTTTGTCCCGTTTCCGATCGGAATGACGGCCAGTTTTTCGGCATAGGCACAGGAGACGACCTTCGACGTTTCGTCGATCGTTCCCGGCGAAACGAATACTTTTGGAATCACACCCTCCACCGCAAGGGCCTTTAGTTTCACCGGATCATCTATCACATTGGCCTCGCCGACGATTTCCCTCAGTTTCGAAGCCAGTTTATCATTGTTGGACATACCGTTTTCTCCTTTCCTCGATCAAGCCGCCTTTTCAGCCGGGAGCAGTTTTCCGGGATTATAAACACCATCCGGGTCAAAGGCTTTTTTCACATTCCACATCGCGGAAATGTCCTTCTCGCTGAAAATTAAAGGCATTCCCTTGAGTTTTTCGACCCCGATGCCGTGCTCGCCGCTGACCGTCCCACCCATGTCGGCGCACATTTTCATGATCTCAAACGCCGCCTTGTGGACCCGGTCCAGCTCATCCTTGTCCCTTTCATCGAACAGGATCAGCGGATGGAGGTTTCCGTCACCCGCATGGAATACGTTGGCGATCGGAAGGTTGTATTTCTTGCCGATCTCGACCACCTGCGCCAGCGCCTCGGGCAGCCTGGTCCGCGGAACGGTCGGGTCGTTTACAAGATAGTTCGGACGCAGTCGGCCGACCGCTCCGAAGGCGCCCTTCCGGCCTGCCCAAATTTTTTCGCGTTCGGCCTCGTTCTTGGCCACCCGGACCTCACGGACCTTGTGCTGCTTGCAGATGGCGACCACCTGCTCGATCAATCGGTCCATACCGTCCGTCAGGCCATCCAGTTCGATGAGGAGAATCGCAGCCGCATCCTCGGGAAACCCAACGTGGTATGCCGCCTCGACCGCCTTGATCGTCAGATTGTCCATCATTTCCAGTGTTGTCGGGATCATCCCGGCCTTGACGATGTCGCTGACGGTGTTCGCACCATCGGCGATTGTCTCATAGATCGCGAGGATCGTCTTTACTGCCTCGGTCTTCGGCATCATGCGGAGAGTCAACTTCGTGACCATGCCGAGCGTCCCCTCCGAACCGACCATCAGGCCCGTCAAATCGAATCCGGGATTGTCAAGTGACTTGCCGCCGACTTCGATCACCTCGCCGTCATAGAGGACGACTTCGGCCCCGAGAACATGGTTGCTCGTCACGCCGTACTTGAAGCAGTGGGCGCCGCCGGCGTTCTCGCCCAGGTTGCCGCCGATTGTGGTCGCCTTTTCGCTGGAGGGGTCCGGGTGATAGAGATAACCGTATTTGCCGATCACCCCTTTGATATCCAGCGTAATCGCCCCCGGCTCCACCACGACCCGTTGATTCTCCACATCAATCTCCAGAATCCGGTTCATCCGGGTAAACAGAAGCGCGATTCCACCCTGTGTAGGGGCGCTACCGCCGCTGAGATTCGTCCCGGCGCCGCGGGCCACGACCGGTATCCCGTTCTTATGTGCAAACTTGACCACCTTTGATACCTCCTCCGTGGAGGCAGGCATCACGATGCAGTCGGGCCTTCCCCGATTGAGGGAGGCGTCATATCCGTAAAGCTGTAGCTCCATTTCGGATGTCATGACATCCTCTTTACCGACAATATTCGCCAACTCCTGAATCATCTGTTCCCGTTCCATAATGCACTCCTTTCAACGCGACCGATCAGCTCCTTGCTAACCTAACCAACCGATTGCTCGATAAAAAGCAAGGCGAAGCAATCCTGAATGACGGGACTGCTTCGCCTCTGGTGACTTCAGTGTTTTAACCTGCTCATCATGAACCTGATTACCCACACACTACTTCTTGGTCCGCTGGGCCTCCATGTCAGAAATCTCCTTCATGGTGGAGAGGATCTGCCTGGCATTCTCGTAAACCGGTGTATCCACCATCTTGTTCTTGAAGGAAACGGCGGCGGCGCCCTTGGCGATCCCCTCTTCCTCGAAGATCTTCACAACGCCGGTCGCCCATTCGATATCGTCGGCGGAGGGCATATAGAGCTTGTGGGAGGGTTCGATCTGGCTCGGGTGGATCAGCATCCGGCCCTCATAGCCCATCTGACGACCCTCGAGAACGCTCTTCTCAAAGGCCTCGACATTTTTGAAATCGACGAACGGGCAGTCGATGGCGACACAACCGGCTGCGCGGGCGGCCACGGCGGTGTAGAAGCGGCCGTAAGTCTGTTCTACGGCTTCGGAGGTCAGCTTCACTCGCATGTCTTTCGTGTAGTCCACGGCGCCGAAGATCAGAGAATTGACGCGCGGGCTTGCGGTCGCGGAGGCATAGGCGTTAACCATCCCCTTGGCCGTTTCAATCAGAAGCTGAATGGCGATGCTGCCCACTTTCAGGCCTCTTCTGCGCTCGAGTTCCTCAAGCTTCCAGTCGAGCCGCTTCACATTGTCCGCCTCGCCGGTTTTTGCCAGACAGACACCAGAAAGACCTTCGTGGACAATCGCTTCGAGATCGTCATTCGTCATCAACGTTTCCCAGTTGTTGATCCGGGAATAGACCTTGGAACCGCCTGTGCCTGCAAATTTCAGGTTTTCCCGAACGCATTCACGCGCCTTCACCTTTTCGGCGGGGGGAACGGAATCCTCGAGGTCCAGGGTGATGATGTCTGCCGGAAATTCAGGCGCCTTGCCAACCATCTTCTCGTTGTTCCCCGGAATATAAAATACTGATCTCATGACTGCCATACTCGTTACTCCTCTCATTTTTATGGGTTATTTTACCCT
>CAIUXU010000006.1 GCA_903903205.1 uncultured Syntrophobacterales bacterium | reverse complement strand
GCTTCATTGTAGCGAAGATCGATCTCGTGCTGGCTCGGGGCTACCTCGTGGTGGCTGTACTCCACGCGGATTCCCATCTCCTGGAGGGCAAAGATCGTCTGGCGGCGCAGGTCGGTCGCCCGGTCCACCGGGAGGCCGTCGAAGTAGCCGCCCATGTCGAGGAACTCGGGGGCCTTGTCGGAGGCGAAATAGAAGAACTCCAGCTCCGGACCGACATAGAAGGTGTAGCCTTGGTCGTTTATTTTTTTGAGTGTCCTCTTCAGCACGTAGCGGGGGTCGCCTTCATAGGGGGTGCCATCGGGGTTCTGGATGTCGCAGATCATCCGCGCGACCGGGCGATCCGAGGGGCGCCAGGGGATGATCTGAAAGGTGGTCGGATCGGGCATGGCGATCATGTCGCTCTCCTCGATCCGGCAGAAACCCGCGATGGAGGAGCCGTCGAAGCCCATCCCCTCTTCCAGCGCCTCTTCCAGTTCGCTTGGGGTGATGCTGAAGATCTTCTGCACACCGAGGACATCGGTAAACCAGAATTGGATGAAGCTGACGTTTCTCTCCCTCACGACTTTCAACACATCCCTTTTTGTTTTTGTTTCAAGCATGGTGAAATCCTTTCTATTTGAGACGGGTTAAAGCTTGAAGAGCAGCTCCGCATAAGTCGGCACCGGCCACATATCATTGGGAACGATCATCTCCAGGGCGTCGATGTCGGTACGCAAGTTACGCATGGCCGAGGCCACTTTATCACGATACGCTTCCGCCTTCTTTACGGTGTCGGCAATCCCCTGCGCCTTGGTCGTTGCGGCCTCGAGTTTTTCGAGGTTTTTGTAGGCCGATGCCATCAGCTCGGCGGCCTTTCTCAGAAGGTCTTCCTGGACGGGGGCCGGAACCGATACGGCCTTGAAACTCGTGATTGATTCGGCCAGAAAGGTTGCGTACTCGGCCGCTGCAGGGATGAACTGTTTCTTCACCATATCGATGGCCACCAAGGACTCTATGCAGAGCTGTTTTGCATAGGCCTCGACATAGATGTCATAGCGGGAATGCATCTCCTTGTGCGAGATCACATGATACTTTTCAAAGAGTTTTAGAGATTTATCCGTAACAAACGCTTTTAAGGCATCCACGGCGTTGGTGACGTTGGGCAGCCCGCGCTTGGCCGCTTCCTTTGGCCATTCCGCGGAATAATTGTTTCCGTTAAAAATCACCCGGCTGTGTTTCTCGTAGATATCCTTGATGATGGCCGCTGCCTCGGCGTTCTTGTTTTTGGCCTTTTCCAGACGCGTTGCTATTTCGTCGAGGGCCTCGGCGGCAATGGTGTTCAGGGCCACGTTGGGGCCGGCAATGGACTGTGACGAGCCGACCATCCTGAATTCGAACTTGTTTCCTGTGAAGGCAAACGGAGAGGTTCGGTTGCGATCCGTATTGTCCTTGGGGAACACGGGCAGCGTATCGACGCCGATCTTGACGAACTGGGCCCCCTTGGTGGAGACCTTCTGGCCTTTGGCCAGCTTCTCCAGAATGCCTGTCAGTTCATCACCCATGAAGATGGAGATGATTGCCGGGGGCGCTTCGTTGGCGCCCAGACGGTGATCGTTTCCGGCATGGGCGCAGGTTGCCCGCAGTATATCCGCATGGGTGTCCACGGCCTTGATCAGCGCGCTCAAGCACATGAGGAACTGGACGTTCTCGCCCGGTGTGCGACCCGGCTCCAGCAGATTGATGCCGTCGTCCGTGGAGAGTGACCAGTTGTTGTGCTTGCCGGAACCGTTGATGCCTGCGTAAGGCTTTTCGTGGAGCAGGCAGACCAGACCGTGACGCAAGGCTACCTTCTGCATGGTCTCCATGACGAGCTGGTTGTGGTCGGTGGCAATGTTTGTCGTGGCAAAGATGGGCGCCATCTCAAACTGGGCCGGGGCAACCTCATTGTGCTGGGTTTTGGACATGATGCCCATTTTCCAGAGCTCGATATTGAGGTCGTGCATGTACGCGGAGACCCGGTCCTTGAGGGCGCCAAAATACTGGTCTTCGAGCTCCTGGCCTTTGGGCGCCGGCGCACCGAAGATCGTTCGTCCCGCCAGCATGAGATCGATCCGGTCCTCATAAAATCTCTTGTCCACCAGGAAATACTCCTGTTCGGGACCGACGGTGGAGGTCACTTTCGTGGAGGTGGTGTTGCCCAGAGCCCGAAGAACGCGCAGGGCCTGCTCCGACACCGCTTTCATGGACCGCAGCAAAGGGGTTTTTTTATCGAGGGCTTCGCCAAAGTATGAATAAAAGGCGGTGGGAATCGTCAAGGTCACGTTTCCGGCTTCGTCGGTCTTCAGGAACGCGGGGGAGGTGCAATCCCAGGCGGTATAGCCTCTCGCCTCAAAGGTGCTGCGCAAACCGCCGCTTGGAAAGGACGATGCGTCCGGTTCACCCTGAATCAGTTGCTTTCCGGAAAATTCCACAACGATTCCGCCATCGTCCGTCGCAGAGATGAATGAATCATGTTTTTCCGCGGTTATTCCCGTCAATGGCTGAAACCAGTGTGTATAGTGGGTCGCTCCTCTTTCGATAGCCCAGTCCTTCATGGCGTTTGCGACCACGTCGGCCACAGCGGGCTGCAGCGGCAGGTCTTTTTCAAGGGTCTCCCGGAGAGCCTTGTAAACCGGTTTGAGCAGCCTGTCCTGCATCACCTTGTCGTTAAAAACATTCGATCCAAAAACTTCAGTCAGATCCATAGCTTCCTCCATCAATCCCAGAATATGTTGTTGTCCAGGTCCTTGCGGACCTGAATAGGGTTGAGCCCTGACCAGAACCTCTCCGGTTGTAATGGAACAAAAATGTTCATTCCATAGGTTCTTTCAACGCTCCCACCCCAGTAACAGCAATCATTGTGCCAGGGGTCGCCTATTCCAGCGGATCATTTTCGGTCAGACGCCAGATTCCGCAGGGACATGCCCCCGCGCAGAAACCGCAACCGATGCAGCGGTCCGAATCGACTACATATTCGTATGCGCCCCTTTCTCTTTCTTTCCGGGAGATCGCGTTTTGCGGACAGAGGGTTTCGCAGAGACCGCAGTCGCGACAGGCGCCACAGGAGGCGCATCCGGCGGCGCAGGAGAGGGGGTCCTCGAAACGGGGCAGGCGTGGATCATAGTATTCGAGTTTCACCCGTTCAGGATCGATACCCGGGAGCTGGTCGTAGGTTTCCGCGCGTCCCCGGAGCATATCGTTGATCGCACGTGCTGCGGTCCTGCCGGCGCCGATCGCTTCGGTGAGCAGTCCCAGGCGGACAGCGTCTCCAATTGCAAATACCTTCGGTTCGCTCGTGCGGAAACTTTCGTCGACGACGATGAATCCTCGCTCGGTTTTGATCTCTTTCGGGAGGAATCCGAGATCGGGCTGATCGCCGACCGCCATGATCACCGTATCGGCAGGAAGAACCTCGCCCTCCTTGAGTTCCACGGCCGTCGGTGTAATGACCTTCGTAAAGCGGGGCCAGAGAAACTTTGCCCCGGCGGCCTCCGCGTGTTTCCTTTCCACACCGGAGGAGGACGGGGCCTGGATATCGATCAGCGTGACCGATTCGGCGCCGAGCCGGAAAGCCTCCGAGGCGGCGTCGCAACCGACGTTCCCCGCCCCGATGATCACGACACTCTTTCCCACTGTTGCCTGATCGAGCTTGCTTGCCCGGAGAAAATCGAGGGCTGCAACCGCCCGCTCATGACCGGGGAAAGGGATGAGCCGCGCCTTCTGAGCCCCTACGGCGATCACGACGGCATCGAATTTCTCATGCAGCTTTCCAAACTCCTCTTCGGTCAGCGCGTGCTTCAGGGTTTTGTGGGGGATCTCCGCCTCCAGACGCGTCAGCTCATGGTCTAGCACATCGTCCGGAATCCGGTTTCTTGGGATCGTTGCGGTGATCTTCCCCCCGAGGCGCTTGCGAACGTCGTGGATGACGGGTTCATGGCCCTGCATCCGGAGCTGCCAGGCGACCGACAATCCCGCCGCCCCACCGCCGATGATGGCAATTTTCCAACCGGTGGTCGGCGCCGGCGCCGGGACGACCGCCTGGAGGCTGGCCCGGCCGAGAAGCGCCACATCGACCGATGGAAGATCGGCCTTTTGACGGGTGCAACTCTGCATGCAGAGATTGGGGCAGAGGTAGCCGCAGACGGTGGCCGGGAAGGGGGTGTACGCAAGCGCCAGATCCACGGCCTCCTGCATCTTTCCATTACGGATCAACTCCCACCGCCTCTGAACGGGGATTCCCGTCGGGCAATGGGCCTGGCACGGGGGGAGGTATTTTTCATTTTCCCAAAGCGGGACAAAGCGACGCAACCCGCCCGTTGCAATCACCGGTACGCAACCGCGCTCCTGAACGGACAGATCGCCAATCATGCCGCCTGTTCCCAATTCCCGGTCCCAGACCTCCTGGTGAAAACGGTGGATGTTCCGGCCCGACGGACCGGCCTTTTCATGGGGCTTTCGGGCTGCAAGAATCTGCCACACGCTGCGGTCCGCCATCAACTCGGAAAACAGAATCGCCCTGCCGATCGCATCCAAATATTCAACCATGTGCGCCGTCAGCCAACGCCACTCATCATCATCGGGAATGGTCAGCCGCGCGTCCTTCCCGCTGAATCCCTGGTGGGGTCCGCGGAAGAAAATCTTGCCCCCGACCATCCCGACGCAGGGGTGGTAACCGAGGACGTTATCCATCTGTTGCGCTCCATGTCCGCAGATCACCGCGACACCGCCGGCCATGAACTCGGCGAAGGAATCGCCGACACCCCCCAGAACCCAGAGCTCCGGGGGTTCGAAACGGGGGTTGTGCTTCGTCATCGTCATCCCGCGCGCCCCGATATCCCCTGCGATATAGATCTTCCCCTGGGCCATCGCGTTGCCCACGCCGTTGGTGGCATTGCCGCGGATGGTGATTCTGGCGCCCGCATTGAGCCATCCCACATCGTCGGAGGCGGGTCCTACGACATCGATCACGGTGTTCGGGAAGCCCATCGCGCCGACCCTCTGTCCCGATGTCCCCAAAATCCGGATGGAGACGGGCTCATTCCCAGCCCGCCAGAGGCGTCCGCCGAGGCCGTGCTGGCCCTGGGCAATGATATCGATATTCCGGTGTCCATCGGCGAGGGCCTTCTGGATACGCTCCTCAAGAACACGCGAATCTACCCGGACGCCCTTTTCGGACCCGGGAATGATGATGGTTTGTCGCTGAGACATGAGATCTCCTTAGTATCTTCTACAACACATACCGGATGCCGAGGCGTTCCGCCGCATCGCGATCGGAAATTCCGAGTGCATCGGACATCCCGATCGGCAGCGATGTGGAACGACCGAGCGGCGCCACAATCTTCTTCAATTCCGTATCAAAACTGACCACGACTTCGACGAGGCGTTCCGCCACCTTTTCCGGGTCCAGGCGCCGGTAGAGGCGCGGGTCCTGGGAGGTGATCCCCTTCGGGCAGAGTCCGATGTTGCAGATGTTGCAGCGGTCCGCCTCTGATCCGAGACAGCCGGCCGACGCCTGCATGATGTATTTTCCCGCCTGGACGCCGCTCGCCCCCAGCATGATCAAGGCGGCCGCGTTTGCGGCAAGGTTTCCGTTTTTGCCGACACCGCCGCCTGCGAAGATCGGGATTTCGTTCTGTTTGCCGATCTTCACCAGGTTGAGGTAGGCATCGCGAACGATCCCCGCGATCGGATGCCCCATGTGGTCCATGGAGATGTTGTAGGCCGCCCCCGTGCCGCCGTCCTCGCCGTCCATCGAAAGCGCTGCCGCATAAGGATTCCGGGTCAGGTTGTTCAGGACCGCAAGCGCGGTGGATGTCGCGGAGATCTTTGGGTAAACTGGCACGCGGAAGCCCCAGGCCATCGACATGGACTGGATCATCTTTGCGACCGCCTCCTCGATGGAATATTTCGTCTGGTGGGTGGGCGGGCTGGGCAGGTTCACCCCTGTGGGCACACCCCGAATCGCCGCGATCAGTTTGTTGACCTTGTACCACATCAGCAAGCCGCCGTCTCCCGGCTTCGCTCCCTGGCCGTACTTGATCTCGATTGCACAGGGATCTTCCTTCATCTCGGGCAGGGCGTGGATGATCTCATCCCATCCGAAATAACCGCTTGCGATCTGGAGGATGATGTATTTGAGAAACCGCGACCGGAGGAGCCTGGGCGGGCAGCCGCCTTCGCCGGTGGCAAAGCGGACCGGCATTCCCAGCTCCTCGTTCAGATAGGCCACCCCCATCTGGAGCCCCTCCCACATGGTCGGGGAGAGCGCACCGAAGGACATGCTTCCCAGGATAAGCGGGTAGATCTCGCGAACCGGCGGAAGCCACCCTCCTTCGCGGGTGACCCGGAGCGCCTCCTCCGGCGGAAGGATTCGCCCCAGCAGCGTCCGAAGCTCGAATTCGTGGCGTCCGGCATCCAGGGCGGGGTCGGTCAGCATGGAGATGCGAACAAATTTGATGCTGTCGAGGAGGCTTTCCCGTGCGTTCCGGCGTCCTCCGCGTCGTCTCGGAATACCCCCCTGGTTGATGTGAAAGCGGAGCTTGTCGGGTTCGTCGTTATGGATCGGCATGATCGCGTGGTTGGGGCAAACCATGTCGCACATCCCGCAACCGATGCAGGCATGGGCGACATCCGTCCGTTGGCGGATACCGTGGTAAACGCCGAAAATATTCCCCGGTTTTTCCGTGAGTCCCAGCGGGACCTGCAGCACCCTTTTCCGGTGAACACCAGGTTCGATGGCCTGCACGGGACAGACCGCGGTACAACGGCCGCAGAGGCTGCATTTCTCCTTGCTCCAGAGAACCTGCCACGGCAAGTCTTTCGTGCTTAGTGAAGACGGCTTAAGCTGTCCATCTGGTTCCATCGCCCAACCTCCTGACGTTCCGGTCCGACAAAGACCGTATCATATTTCATCGGTTGAAAATCCCGGCTTTTGTCGCGAGCGGGGATCGCGGCATCCAGGCCGCACATCTCCGAGGAGAAAGCAAACATGCCGGGATTGCCGCCCACCACGCCGGGGCGGAGCTTTTTGCTGTCCTGCAGCATGAAGAGGGTCTTGTCGGGCAGGCAGCCCATGACGCAGTTCGGTCCGTCGATGATGAGCGGTCGGCAACTCTGCTTCAGCATCCGGAGCCAGGGACCGTTCGGGTGGTTCGCCAGCTCACCGTCCTTGAGCGGCGTAAGGATGTGCTTGTAGGTCTCGAGATCGAGGTTCAGGTGCCGGTACGTATAGTGGAGAATATGGGTGAATACCTCGGAGTCCGACTGGTAGCCGACATAGCCCGGCTCCTTGCGCGACATGAGAAACTCCCGGATCGGCAAGAACGCGGTGTTCTCTCCGTTGGTCATCGTGGCCATCCCCTGGATGAAGAAAGGATGGCAGGCGTAGATGTCGATCGCGTAGTTCGTGTTCTGCCGCCCCTGGGCGAGGATCGTCCGCGCCTGAAGCTCCCTGCGGTTCAGGCCGAGGTAATCCGCCACGGTCATCGGGTCACCGACCTCCTTGATCATGATCACGTCCGGCCAGAAACTGAAGACCATCATCGAGCCGTCCTTCTCCCCCATCTCGCGGAGTTGGAGACGGCACATCATCAGGCGACGCTGGACCTCCGCCTCGGGCAGGTTCTCCCAGTCCGGCGGGTATTCATAGACGCGGATCAGGTAGTTGTCCCGCCTTGGCGTCCCTGTGGGGGGGCGCTTCGTCGGCCGGAAAGAGAGCTTGTATTTCGTCATGAAATCCATGTCCATCATGTACCGGTCAAGGGCCTTGATCCCCGTGTTGGAAAAGATCCCGGAGAGAATGGGGCCGCCCCGAAACTGCTCAAAATCTCCGCCGAGATCTGTCATGAAGAGCCCCACGCCCGATCCGTCATGACCCTCCTTCATGACATCGAGGGCGCGGATCGCGACCATCGGGGAAAGGGGCTCTTTACTCGTAATGGAAAACAATCTGCACATAGGCTACCATCCTTTCTATCCATCAAAATCCGATAGCATTTTTCGGAATCCTCCGGTCTTCGCCAAAACGACCTCGAGGAACCGAAAAAGTCTAAGCGTTCCTTTTAAGCCAAAATCGTGCCATATTCCGAAAAAGGCAAGGATCTTGGCCGTGGAAATGCGTCGTAATTTAGGGAGGACTTTTCTGCCATTCCCCGCGACAACGAAAAAGATCGGCGGTTATGGCACAAAATTGTCACATGGTCAAAAAAAAGAACAAAAATGTAACATTTTTATTCTTCATTCCTCCCGGAGCGCGAGACCTCTGTCGCTTTCTTGCGGTACGGCCTCGGATCGATCCCCATCTTTTGGATCCGGTACTGGATGATCCGCTTCGTCGTCCCCAACAGCTTCGCTGCCTTGGTCTGGTTCCCCCGGGTCTCCCGGAGAGCATTCGTGATGAGTTCCCGCTCCTGCGCCTCGACAACGGCATTTAGTCTGCCCTGTTCTTTCCGCTCTACACTTTTTATCTGGAGCGGCAGTGAGGGGGGCAGATGGACCGGCTCGATCGTCTCCCCGGGCGCAAGGAGAATCGCCCGCTCGAAGCAGTTTTCCAGTTCCCGGACGTTCCCGGGCCAGTGGTAGGCGAGCAGAATATCCGACACGGCAGGCGAGATTTTTTTGAGCGGCTTGCCCATCTCCCTGGTGTATTTCAGCACAAAGTGGTCGGCGAGGAGGAGGATGTCGCTTCCCCGCTCGCGCAACGGCGGCAGGTAGAGTGGGAAGACGTTCAGACGGTAAAAAAGGTCGGCCCGGAAGCGTCCCGAGGAAAGATCCTGTTCGAGATTCCGGTTTGTCGCGGCGATAATTCGGACATCGACGCGGACAACGCGGGAGGAGCCGAGGGGTTGGAATTGCTTCTCCTGAAGCACCCGGAGCAATTTGGCCTGGGCCGACGCGGAGAGTTCCCCCGCCTCATCAAGAAAAATCGTCCCCCCGTGCGCCTCTTCGAAACGTCCGCGCCGCTGATGGATGGCGCCGGTGAAGGCCCCCCGTTCGTGGCCGAAAAGCTCGCTTTCGATCAGCGTGTCGGGAATGGCTGCACAGTTGACCTGGACAAGCGGCCCCCTGAGGCGGGGGCTGTTCCGGTGAATCGCACGGGCGACCAGTTCCTTGCCCGTCCCCGTCTCCCCGTTGATCAGAACTGTCGTATTGGAGTCGGCCACCTGGGCAATCATGCCGAAGAGGTTCTGCATCACCCCGGAATGGCCGATGATCTCCGCCGAGGGCGTCCGGGAACGGCCAAGAAGATGGCGGAGGCGACGGTTATCCTCTTCGACGGCGCGGCTGTGGACCGCCTTGGCCAACAGCTCGGCCACCGAGGAGAGCATCGCGAGCTCCCGGTCCAGGTTCTCCACCTGACGTGCGACCTTGTCCGCCGAGAGCACCCCAACAACGCGGGCATCGTAGACAATCGGCACACAGAGGAAGGAGAGTTCTGCACGGTTCAGAAAACGGCGGGCGCCGGTTCGGTCAAGAAAATGGACCTCCTTCCCGAGATTCGCAAAAGCCATCGGTCGGCCGGTCTGCGCGACCTTGCCCGTAATGCCTTCGCCCGGGAGGTACGTCACGTCCAGACCATGGATATCGACGCCGTGCGCGACATCGAGCCACGCCTCACCTGTTTCGCGATCGATCAGGGAGATCATCCCCCGCTGCATTCCCAGCCGGTCGCCCATTTCCCGCAGGGCCTGCTCGATCTGATCGCGCAGCTCACCCGGCTGCGCAAGGATCTTTGCGACTGCGTGCAACGCGGCCAGTTCTTCGAAGTTATGGATGCTGATCTCTTTTCCTCCGGATGTGCCGACCTGTGACGGTCACCAGATCGATGAAGTCATGGCCGAACCCTATTCTTCCCGAAATTCATTCCTCTTCTGGAACATTCGACTTTCCGATTCGTTCCGTCAGCCATGGGTAACACCTGCTAAACCACTGCGCGAACAACAAATGTTTGCTTTTTTGCCGAACAACATTGTATGACACTAGCACCGTTCGAATAAAGAATGCAATGAGTGCTTTAATGTCTGGCCTGGACGATGTGGTGCTACGGTCAGAGAGACAAAAACTTCTTGACAATAGTTTTACAGAAATGCTATTTTATATACAATGAGATATAATGCCATACAATGGAACAGCGTGATCATCGACAGGTTGGGCTGAATCCAAAATAAATGAGTAGGTGTATTCAGTAAAAAAGGGCTCCAATAACGCGTTTCAGTGATTGCGGGATTCGTACTTTAATAACCAAAAGGAGGAGTTCGTTATGAAAAAAAATCTATTCGTGTCTGCAGTGATCGTTGTCATGTTGATAAGCTTCGTCGGTATGGGTGGCGCCGCCGCCAAACCCTCAAAATTTCCGAGCAAAGCCATAACCCTCATTTGCCCCTTCAACCCCGGCGGGGGAGCGGATCTCACCGCACGTGCGTTCGCCGGCACGGCGCCCAAATATCTGGGGCAGTCCGTCATCGTCATGAACAAGGCCGGCGCTTCCGGTTCGGTAGCCCATTCGGCTTTCAAGAATGAAAAGCCCGATGGCCATACCCTGATCATAACGGGAAACAGCCCCAGCACGGTTGTGCCTTACCTCGAGAAGGTGACCTATGACCCCGTCAATGATTTCATATTCCTTGGAAGATTGACAAATTTGCTCAACGTCCTCGTTGTCAAGAAGGACTCACCCCATAAAACATTCAGTGAATTTCTTGCCTACGCGAAGGCGAATCCCGGCAAATTGAAAATCGGAACCTCGGGGGCAAACAGCCTGGACGATCTCATGCTCCGCATGATGAACCAGGAACTGGGCATCGAACTGGTGGGCATCGGTTTTGAGGCCTCCTCGGAGGGAAATTTCGCAGCCATGGGAGGACACATCGACGGCAACTTGTGCGCCGCCCTCAGTACCCTTCCCCTGATCGCAAACGGGAATCTCAGGGCCCTGGTCAACACGTCGGAAACCCGGGATCCCTCCTTGAAGGATGTTCCGACCCTGATCGAATTGGGCTATAAGCTTTCGTTGAATAATTCCATCGGAATCGGCGCTCCCAAGGGCACCCCGAAAGCAGCGACCGATTTCTTGGAGAATGCAATCAAAGAGACCGTCGCTGACCCCGGCTATAAGGCGATGGCCTCAAAATTGGGCCTCACCCCCGACTATCTGAACGGGGCGGACTTCAAAAAGGTCACGGCAGCCGAGGGAGAAAAAGTCAAGAAAGTCGTCGGAAAGAAGTAGTAAGCTGGTTCGAGCGGATTTAAGGGAGGCAGGGAAAGCGAATATGGAGAAGGAAAAGCCGGACAAGTTGAATTATAGACTCAGCCTCATGACGGCTGTGCTTATGGCCGTCTTTGCCCTGGTCATTTCCATCGTAATCGTTTCAACGTTGGAACTGAGCCACAAAACAATGGTGCTGGGGCCTGGTTTTTACCCCTTGGTTCTAAGTGTTGGGATGCTGATTGCAAGTCTTTATCTGGTTTATCAAGTGCTAAGCGGCAAGAGTGCCGATGCCGTGATGAAAAAAGCGATCGACAAATTGGCTGTGGGCAGATCGCTTAGCCTGTTTGCCCTGGCTGTCATATCCGTGGCCGCCATGCCCCTGCTCGGTTTTTTGGGCTCCATGTTCCTCTTCTCCTTTGTCCATTTAAGTTTTCTTGAGCCCAAAAAACTGCCGTTGCATTGGAGACTTATCTATTCGGTGGCTATTCCGGTATGCACCTACTATCTCTTCGAAGTGCTTACCATAACCCTGCCAACCCCATTTTGGCTGTAAACCGCCGCAGGAAGGACGATTATGGATATTTTTTCTAATCTTTTTCATGGATTCGCCGGTATTCTCAACTTCCAGTCGCTGTTTTTTTGTTTCCTGGGTGCAACGCTGGGCACCTTTATCGGCGCCCTACCGGGGATAGGCCCTTCAGCCGGATGTGCGATCTTGCTGCCCCTGGCCTTTACCATGGAACCAACGATCGCCCTGATCATGCTGACCGGTATTTTTTATGGAGCCATGTACGGTGGAACCATTACCTCCGTCCTGTTGAATATCCCTGGTGAAAGTTCTTCGGTCATGAGCGCGGTGGAGGGGTTCAAGCTGGCGAAACAGGGACGGGGCGGCGTCGCGTTGGGGATTGCGGCCATTGGTTCATTTGTCGCTGGAACCTTTGGGACAATTGCCCTCACCTTCTTTGCCCCCTACCTGGCATCGAAAGCATTGCTTTTCGGGCCTGCGGAGAAATTCGCCGTTATTGCCATGGCCTTCGCCTTTGTGTCCAGCTTTACGACGGGTTCAGTCAGTAAGAGTCTGGTCGCCCTTTGCATAGGCCTCCTTGCCGCTACCGTTGGCCAGGATATCATTATTGGCGTGCCCAGACTGACTTTTGGGACCGAATTCCTGATGGATGGTCTGGACTTTATGCCCTTTGCCATGGGTTTCTTCGCCTTGGCCGAGGTCATGAGCAGCATGGAAAACACGGAAGAGTTCGAAGAGATCAGCCTGAACAAGCTGGGTAGAATTATGCCCAACTTCCAAGAGTTAAAAGAGAGCACCCTGCCCTGTGCCCGTGGCACGCTTGTCGGTTTTATCTGCGGGATGATTCCGGGCGCCGGCGCCACCATTGCTTCATTCATATCGTACGGGGTTGAAAGGAAATATTCCAAACATCCCGAGCTGTTCGGCTCTGGGTCGATGGATGCCATCGCCAGCACGGAATCGGCCAACAACGCATCCGCCGCAGGGCATATGATTCCGCTCATGGCCCTGGCGATACCCGGTTCCGCCACCACCGCCATTCTGCTTACAGGCTTCATGATGTTCGGCCTCCAACCCGGCCCTCAACTTTTTACCCAGCATCCGGATATCGCATGGGGATTGATCGCCAGCATGTATGTAGGAAACGTTATGCTGGTGATTATGAACATTATCGGTGTGCCTTTCTTCGTCTGGGCGGTTAAGAAATCTATGCCGTTCATGACCCCGCTTGTGGTGATCATCACCATTGCCGGCGTGTACAGCGTGAACCAGAACGTGCGGGATGTCTGGATCATGCTCATGTGTGGTCTCGGGGGCTATCTCCTGATCAAGCTGGATTATCCTATTGTCCCCATTTTGCTTGGCCTGGTGCTGGGGGGAATGGCGGAAAACAATTTTCGTACGGCCCTGCGGATCGCTGACGGTAACTTCTTGGTATTCCTTGAAAAACCAATCTGCGCTACCTTCTTGGCGCTTGGTTTGGCAATGATGGTCGGTCCCAGTTTGCTGAAAGCATTTCGCTCCTGGAAACAACGTGCTACCTGAAGAAAGAGCCAGAGTGGAGAAAACCATAACAACCGCGCAAGATTGAGACCAGACAAACCCCCTGGAGTTAGGATGATCGAAATGTCACTTACGAAAATTCACCCCACGACACTCTTAAGCCGCTATGTAAGCCACCTTCAATACCAAGATCTCCCGGATGACGTTATAAGTTACTCAAAGCTGCTTGTGCTGGATTATCTCACCTCCGCCATGGCGGGATACAAGGTGAATAAGGTGTTCAACAAGGTCGTGTTGGATGTCATAGGAGGAATGGGCGGGAAACCGGAAAGCACCGTCTTGTTCGGCGGCGGCAAGCTTCCGGCTGTGCATGCAGGGTTTATCAATGCCGTATACGGCCATGGCGCCGATATGGACGACGGGAATCGGACTGCAACGGGACATCCGGGAACGGCCATCATCCCGGCCGTGCTGAGCCTGGCCGAGGCTCATGGAATCAGCGGTAAAGATGCCATCACTGCGATTGTGGCAGGTTATGATGTTTACGTCCGGTTGGGTAATGTGATGATGCCCTCCCATTTCCTGCGCGGTTTTCACAGCACCGGCACCATAGGGGCGGTCGCGGCCGGAGCGGCTGCGGCGAAAACCCTGGGCCTGACAGAAGATGGCGTACGCCGCTCGATAAGCCTGGCGGCAGTTCAAGCCTCCGGGTTACACGAGGTTTCGGACAGCGGGCAGATGGCCAAACCGCTCAACCCCGGAAATGCGGCACGCACCGGCATCGTTTCAGCGTTGTTTTCCAGGGCGGGCGCGGATGCGCCAAAAGATCCGCTTGAAGGGGACAAGGGATTTCTGAAGGCCTTCGCGGACGGCGCCGATTGGTCGACCCTCCCGGATGACCTGGGGAAACATTTCAAAATCACCACCTGCTATATCAAACTCTATCCGGCCTGCAGACATGCGCACGCACCGGTTGATGCCGCCCTGAGACTGCGGGAAACCGGCATTCTCGAGCCGAATGCCGTTGAAGCCATTAAGATCCATACCTATTCTTCGGCCATCAAGATTGCCGGAAACATTTTCGAACCGAAAAGCGAGGATGAAGCAAAGCTGAGTATCACCTATGCCGCGGCTACCGCTCTGGTGACCGGCCGGTTTACGCTCGATGACCTAAGGAATGCCGGCCAGATGAGCAATGAAGTGAAGGCAATGATCGGCAAGATGGAAATTGTCAACGAACCGGCCCTGCAAAACAAAGAAGCCGGTATCCGTGGCGCGCGTATCGATATCCTTTTAAAAGACGGAACCGTAAAAAGCGAAACCGTACTCCTGCCCAAAGGCGATCCGGAGGTGCCCCTGCAAAGCGGTGATATGATCGAGAAGCTCCGATCCTGCGCCCGGGATCTCTATGACGAAGCAACACAGCAGAACCTGTATGATACGGCCATGGGGCTTCCTAAACTCGACAACATTGGTAAACTAATGGAGATTTTATCCTGATTTCATCATGGAAAGAGGAGTTGTCATGGAAAAAATTGCGCTGGTAGGCCCGTTCAACAGTAAAATGCAGGCGTCCTTCCAAAAAATAATGCCGGAAGGTTTTGAGTTTTTTCTTGTTCCTTCGACGGAGGACTATGACAAGCTTCGGGATGCCGATTACATTGTTTTCAGGACGCTCGAGCTGAGAGAGGCGACCATTAAAAACCTGCACAGAACAAAATTCATCCAGCGCTGGGGAGCCGGCTACGACATTGTAGACATCAAGGCGGCCGGGGAACACAACATTCCTGTCGCTGTCATGTCCGGGATTAATTCTACCCAGGTAGCAGAAATGACGATCCTTCTGACACTGGCCGTTCTGCGTAACCTTATCAAGGTGCATCACGGGATTATGAATGAGCAGTGGCCTAAAAATGAGTTCATGAAAAGGATGTTTGTTATCAACGGCAAGCTGGTGGGAATCGTCGGATTGGGCAATATTGGCGCGAAGGTGGCGGCCCTCTTCAGAGCCTTTGGCGCCGAAGTACAATACTTCGATATGGCAAGGCGAACTGCGGAGATGGAAATGGAGTATGGTGTACGGTATGTCTCTTTCGAGGAGTTGCTCAAGACCTCGGATATTGTGAGCCTCCATGTTCCCCTGGAAGGAACAACCAAACACCTGATGAACAAAGAGACCATTGCGCTCATGAAGCCGACGGCCGTTCTGATCAATACATCGCGGGGCAATGTCATCGACGAAGCGGAGCTTTGTGACGCATTGAGCAAGGACCGTCTCCTGGGTGCAGGTCTGGATGTTTTCGAGAACGAGCCGGTTTTGAAAGGCAGTCCGCTTCGCTCGTTGCAAAACGTGGTCATGAGTCCGCATGTCGGGGGCAATACCGTGGACAACAGCGACAACATGGCCGGGCGAGCCATGGAGAACATCGTAAACGTCAGCAAGGGCCAGCCGGTCCGTTCGGCTGACCTCGTAAACGCGCAGTACCTTCGAAAGCGTTGAGCGGCCGTTGACGAGGGAGTGAGGAGTTTGGTCGGATTGGCAATGGGGTGTCGATCCGGAAACCGGAATCAGTCAGAGAAAGTTACCTTAAAGGAGGAATCCATGAAGCGAAGAAGTTTTGTCCTTGTTGGCGCCACACTGCTGTTTGCCTTGTCCATTGCCGTTTTTCAGGTGACCGCTGCATTTGCAGCACCGGCCGCAAAGTATCCGTCAAAGG
Organism: uncultured Syntrophobacterales bacterium; assembly: GCA_903903205.1. Lineage (GTDB taxonomy): Bacteria > Desulfobacterota > Syntrophia > Syntrophales > UBA5619 > UBA5619. Next base: position 8,994 of record CAIUXU010000006.1, on the reverse strand, counting down.
GGATCGAAATCATCGTCGGGTTTGACCCCGGGAGCGGATCGGATACCACGACGCGCGCCTTTATGCCCTTCGTTTCGAAAATCCTGGGCCAACCGATTACCATCATCAACCAGCCGGGCGCCGGTGGCGTGCTGGGCTGGAACGCAACGGCCAAGGTCAAGGCGGACGGCTACACCCTGGGATACTCGCCCATGCCATCCATCTTTAACCTGGCCGCCATGGCCAAGGTGAACTACGATCCGATGAAAGATTTCGCCTGGCTGGGAGAGATTTGTTTGGATCCGGTTGCTTTGGCGGTGAAAGCCGACGGCCCCTACAAGACCCTGGATGAGTTCATCGCGGCAGCAAAGAAGGAGCCCGGCAAGGTGACCATCGGCGCGACCGGTAAAGGCAGCATCGACTACACCATCGGCATGGGAATCGAAAATGACAAAAAGGTGAAGTTCAATATCGTGAATTTCGATGGGACACCCCAGGGGATCACCGCAGTTCTGGGGGACAATTTGTCCGCCATGGGGATGAACGGCAGCACCTCGCTTCCCTATGTCAAAGCGGGCCAGTTGAAAGTCCTGGCGGTTGGGGGCGACAAGCCTTTCCCAAGCCTGCCGGGAGTGCCTACATTCAAGAGCCAGGGTGTCAATCTTTTTGCACAGGGCGTCTATCGGGGCTTCATGGTCCCCAAGGGTGTCCCGGCCGACATCTACAAGACCCTGGTTGCTGCCGTCAAGACCGCCTCGGATGATCCGGAATGGAAGGCGCAGGCCGAAAAGATGGGGCTGCCGCTCCTGTATGTCTCCCCCGAGGAAGTTGCGAAGCTTGCCCAGCAGCTTAATGATACCGCCAAGAAATACCTGGGAAAATAAATTTCATCCCGTCCCCTCCCCTCACCACAGAGGGGAGGGACGCAACACGGTCCTCCAGCAACCCCGGAGGAAGAACACGGAGCACAGAATATGGAAAGCGGCGGGTCTGATCAGGGTTCGCGGTTCTCAGTCGAACGGGTTTTTGGTATCGCACTGGCGATCTTGTCCCTGGTGTGCATATTTAACCTGAGCAGCTCATCCTATCTTGTATTCTGGGACGAATGGGGCCCCGGGCCTTCGTGGCTGCCCTACGTCCTTTCCGGCATCCTCTTGGTCCTTTCAGTTTTTCTGATCGTTCCGCGAAGCAGAACCACCTTCGCCCAACTGGGTGCTTCCCCTCCGGGAACGGTCAAGTACATCGTTCTGGTATTGGCCCTTGCCTGGGCCTTTCCGGTAATTGGCGGACTTTTATCCCTGTGCCTTTTTGTCGTGATCGAGATGGTCTGGGTGGAGAAGAACAAATGGTCGATAGCCATCGCAACGGGTTTGATTTCGACAGTCGTTGTCTGGGTCATCTTTGTCAAATTGCTTGGGGTGAACCTCCCCTTGGGACCATTTGGAACATAATATAAAAGAAACGGATCTTTGCTATGGACATTTTGCAGGCTTTTATAAATGTTCTCAATCCCACGACACTTCTGTTTATTTTCCTCGGCGTTACGCTGGGTGAGTTGGTGGGTGTGCTTCCCGGCATATCGTCCCCCGCGGCGGTCGCCCTCCTGCTGCCGACCACATACGCTTTGGCGCCCATCAACGGTCTGGCCATGCTGGCCGGCATCTGGTACGGAAGCAGCTACGGCGGCATCATCACCTCTGTATTGCTGAATATTCCGGGCGAGGGGGATTCGGTCATCTCCACCCTGGACGGCTACCAGATGGCGAAACAGGGGAGAGGTTCCCTTGCCCTGGGCGTATCGGCCTTCGGGGGGTTCATCGCCGGGACCATTGCCCTGATCGCGTTGCAGTTTGTCGGACCGAGTGTCGCCAAGTTGGCTGTGCGTTTCGGGCCCCAGGAGTACTTCGGCCTGATGTTCTTCGGCCTTGCCCTCGTCTCTTGGCTGAGCGGCAAGTCCATCCTGAAAGGCATGGTCTCCTGTGCCTTGGGGTTGCTCATCGGCACCGTGGGTGGCGACATCGTTTCGGGCGAATCCCGGCTGACTTTCGATCAGAACGTCCTTCTGGACGGCATCGGCTTCGTGCCCGTCGTCGTCGGATTGTTCGGACTGGGAGAGGTCCTGCACACCGTGGGTGAGCAACTGGATGTCAGCGGGAAGACCCACTTCAGCTTTCGTGGACTCTTCCCCCGCAAGGGCGAGTGGTCCCCCAGCATCTGGTCGACCCTGAGAGGAACGGTGATGGGCTTTGTCGCAGGCGCCATCCCCGGTGTCGGCCCCACCAATGCCACCTTCATCGAGTACGCCGTAGAAAAGGGGCTCTCCAAGACGCCGGAGAAGTTCGGCACAGGGGCCCTGGAAGGGGTTGCCGGTCCCGGAGCCGCCGGTCATGCAGGCACGATCGCCGGCATGGTCCCGCTGCTGTCACTGGGGATTCCTGCCTCGGGGACTGCCGCCATCCTGATGGGCGGATTCATCATCCACGGCCTCTTTCCGGGGCCGCTGCTTTACAGGGAACATCCGGACATCGTCTGGGGGTTGATCGCCTCCCTCTATATCGGCAACGTCATGCTGCTTCTGATGAACACCCTTCTTATCCCCTTTCTGGTGTGGATTGTGGAAATGGCGCGGCCCTATATCGCGCCTCTCATCGGTGTTCTGACCCTGATCGGGGCATTCTGCCTGAACAACAATCCTTTCGATATCTGGCTGGCCATTTGTTTCGGAATCCTGGGGTATATCTTCCGGATCGGAGGTTTTCCCTTGGCCCCCATGGTCATCGCACTCGTGCTGGGTCGAAAGGCTGAAACAGGGTTGCGCCAGTCGCTTCAGATGTCGGGGGGAGATTTTACGGTGTTCTTCACCCGGCCGGTTTCGGCCGCCCTGATCGCCCTGGCCGTCATGGTGCTGCTGGTCCCTCTTGTTTCTCCATGGATACGAAGACTCCGATCCAGGCCATAGGAAGGATAAAAAACAATGACCGTAAATTATACAACCGTAAACATTCCAGTAGGCGAGAAAAAAATCGAGGCATCCATTCCAAATGTAATCGGCGTCATCGAGCCTGCCCACATCCCGGGTGTCAAGGAGATGCGAACGGAAATCCGTCGCGCCATCCAGAACCCGATCGAATCCCAGCGGTTGAAAGAGATCGCCAAGGGGAAAAAGGATGCCGCCATTATCGTCAATGACATCACCCGGCCTTATCCGGGAGGTCTGCTTGTTGAGGAAATTGCCCACGAACTGGCTGAGGCGGGTTTTAAGGATGAGCAGATCTTTTTGGTGGTCGCCTATGGGAACCACAGACCCAACACGGATCCGGAGTTACGCTCCATGTTTGGTGACAACATTGTTGAACGGTTCCGAATCGTGCATCACAATGCCACCGACACAACCCGGCTCGTCACATTGGGACGGACCGCCGGAGGGGTGGAGGTTCAGATCAACAAAGAGTTTGCCGAGGCCGCTGTTAAGATTATGACAGGCTGCGTCACCCCCCATCAGTTGGCAGGCTACTCCGGTGGACGAAAGAGCCTGATACCCGGCATCGCAGGAATCAACACCCTCAAGGCCCACCATTCCTTCCCCATCCGTCCCAAGGCATCCTCCATGGGTTGGCTCCAGGGAAATCCATTTCACGAGGAGTCTCTCGCCGGGGCTTATATCGCGGGCATTGATTTCATCGTCAACACCGTCGACAACACGGAACGAGAACTGGTGGCCTGTGTCGCCGGCGAACTAAACGCTGCACATTTGAAAGGCGTCGAGATATGCTCCAAGATATGGACTGTGCCGGTTTCCGGTAAAGTGGATGTGGTGGTTGTCAGTCCGGGCGGGTATCCAAGGGACTTTGACCTTCATCAGTCGCAGAAAGCCATCGGCTGTGCAGAAATGCTGTGCAAAGAAGGTGGTCAGATCATTCTCTGTGCGGAATCCCGGGATGGGGCGGGGAAATTTGCCAAAGTTCTGGCAGACGCAAAGGACCCTCAGGAGATCATCGATCGCTTTGTCAAGGATGGTTATTCTCCGGACAACATCAGCAAGGCCTACATGTGGGCCCGGGCGGTCCAGCATTTCAGGATTTCAGTGGTGGGCAGCATTCTCAGCAAAGATGAACTGGCCGGCCTGTTTCTGGAAGGGTTCGACACCATCGATTTGGCGATTGCGGCTGCCTTGGAGAGATATGGTGAAAATGCAACTTTCCTCGTCATCCCCAATGCTTCCGATATCACACCCGTTACATTGCAATCGGAGAATCCGATCCGTAGAGACTGAGCAGCCCCCCACCTCTGATAATCGCGACCTGTCGCGGGGTCAGGGAAAAAGAGACCTCAAACATGTAACCCCGGGAAAGATTTTTGATCTGCATGGTGGGGTTGTTTAGTGCCTGGCTTGTATTTTCAACGCACAATTCGTCGCCCGGTTGCATTTTTTCATAATCCTGCGGATCGTTGAAAATGAGTGGCAAGATTCCGAAATTGACGAGGTTTGCCATGTGAATACGTTCGATGCTCCTGGCGATGACCGCCCGCACACCGAGATACGAAGGACAAAGCGCAGCATGCTCACGTGAAGACCCCTGGCCATAGCTCAATCCCGCGACAATCACGGAAGCCATCCCCTTTTTCTTATAGTCTTTGCAGCGCTCGGCAAAGAGCGGATCGACTTTGTGAAAGATAAAATCGCTGGACTTGGGAATATTGGATCGGTACCGACTCACAGGTCCGGCCGGGATGATATGATCCGTCGTGATTTTATCCCCCAACTTGATTGCGACCCCGGCCAGCAGATTCTCCGGAAGAGGGGTCGGATGCGGCGGGTCGCTGATGTTCGGGCCGCGGTAAACCTCCACGCCGTCGGCGGGCGGCCAGATCACCATGCTGTCATCGATGTAGAACCTTTCGGGAACAGGAACAATCGGGTGGTCTATATTAAGATCGGATGGATCGGTTAATTGACCGGTTAATGCTGATGCGACGGCCACCTCCGGGCTTACGAGATATACTTTCGCATCCTTCGTTCCGCTTCTCCCCTCAAAGTTCCTATTGTTGGTGCGAATCGAAACCCCTCCGGACTGAGGGGCCTGCCCATAGCCCGCACAAAAACCACACGACGTTTCAAGAATGCGGGCCCCGGAATCGATGATATCATTCAATGCCCCATTTTCGGCAATCATCCGTAACACCTGCCGACTGCCTGCAGCAACCCCGAAGGAGACGTCCGGGTGAACTTTTTTACCTTTAAGCATCCGGGCCGCTATCATTAAGTCCCGATAAGAAGAATTCGTGCAACTGCCGATCAAGACCTGATCAACTTTGAGGAAACCCGCTTCCCTCACTTTACAGACATTGTCCGGCGAGTGGGGCAAGGCCACATTGGGCTCGATCGTTTGGAGATCGATGTCGATGGTTTCGTCGTACCGGGCGTCCGCATCGGGTAGAAATTCCCGCCATTGCTCTTCGCGGCCCTGGGCCGTGAAGAACTGGCGGGTGATCTCGTCGCTCGGGAATATCGATGTGGTTACACCAAGTTCGGCGCCCATGTTGGTTAAGGTCGATCTCTCGGGAACAGAAAGGGTCTCTATCCCTTCTCCCCCGAATTCAATAACTTTCCCCACATTGCCTTTGGTCGTCAGTCTCCCTAAAATTTCAAGGATAACGTCTTTGGCTGTCGACCAAGGCTTCAGTTGGCCATGCAGGTTGATGCGAACCACCGTCGGATAGGAGAGGTAAAATGCCCCTCCCGCCATGGCAACCGCCACGTCAAGCCCGCCTGCGCCCATGGCGAGCATTCCCACCGCGCCGCAGGTGGGGGTGTGGCTGTCCGCACCAATCAGTGTTTCACCCGGAGAGCTAAACCTCTCCAAGTGTACCTGGTGGCAGATGCCGTTACCGGGTTTTGAAAAAAGAATGCCGTGTTTTGCCGCAACGGTCTGGAGGTAACGGTGATCATCGGGATTTTCGAAACCCTCCTGAAGCATGCAATGATCGACATAGGATACCGAAAGCCGGGTTTTCACTTTGGGCACTCCCATGGCCTCAAACTGGAGATAAGCCATGGTTCCCAAAGGGTCCTCTGTCAATGTCTGGTCAATGGAGATGCTGATCTCCGCGCCGATCCTCATTTCACCCGAGACGAGGTGTGTCTTTACAAGCTTTTCGAGTAAATTTAATCCCATACCACCCCTGTAGCATTCCGTTAAGAATTCTTCATCCAGTTGACCAGCCCTTTTTTCTCAATGATGCCCATCAGGGAATCGGGCGGAGGTTCGAACGAAAACGCCCGCTGACCCACCCGGAGCGTTCCCCTCCTGAAATCGACATCCACAACATCACCAGCCTTGTAGGTCTCCACGGCTTCGCGGTGGACGATAAGCAACAAACCCTGGTTCATTGCCGCACGGTAGAAAATGCGGTTCACGCTCTTGACGATGACGGCTTTCACACCCGCGTAGGCCAGTCCCACGGATGGATGTTCCCGTGAACTGCCGCAACCGAAATTATCTCCGGCAACCATAATGTCGCCGGGCTTTACATTTTCCGCAAAAGCCTCGTCAAACCCTTTGAAGAGATGCGGCATGATCGCCGGTGCACTGGAGCTCATGATGTTATAGACAAGGTTTCCGGCAAACATCTGGTCGGTATTCAGGTTATCAACTTCGGCATAGTTCCAGACCCCGCGTATCCTGCGATTTTCGCCTCCGGGAATCGAGACCGTTGTGCCTGTAATGATCGAAGTCTCAAAAACATCCGCGTGTCTCTGCTTCCGTGGGTCGGTGATGCAACCTGCGACAGATGACATGGCCACCGTTGCCGGAGAAGCAAGGTAGATATCAGCTTTGGGGTTGCCCATCCGCCCCAAAAAGTTTCGGTTGGCCGTCGAAATAACGGTGCATCCGTCGGCAGGAATTCCTTGACCGGCTCCCAGGCAGGGTCCACACGACGAGGCCAAAAAGGTCGCTCCGGCTTTCATCAGTTTGGTCATGATGCCTTCCTCGATGGCCTGCAGATAAATATCCCGCGAAGCAGGGATGACAAAAAGCTGGACACCGTCAGCGACTCTCCTGTTATCAAGCACTTGCGCCGCAATGCGAAGATCATCCAGGCGCCCGTTGGTACAGGTTCCGATGACGGCTTCGTTGATTTTGACCCCTTCCACCTGGGCCACGGCTTTGATGTTTTCAACGGAATGCGGAGCAGCGACCACCGGAAAGATTTCGGCAAGGTCAATCTCCAGATCCATCGCATACATTGCCCCAGGATCGGCCCAGACACCAGGTCTCATTGCATTGCCCAGAAAGCGTGCCAAGACGTCATCGGCGGGGAACGCTGCATTCTTGGCGCCCATTTCCGATGCAAGGTTGGCCAGGGTCATTCGTTCCGAGATGGAGAGGGTGGCCACTCCTTCCCCGTGATATTCCATGCTCATGTAGTTCGCGCCATCGGCGCCGATCTTTCCAATGATCCATAGCGCCAGGTCCTTTGCATACACACCGGGACTAAGCTTGCCCTTCAAGGTGATTTTCATGGACGGGGGGACCCGAAACCATGTCTCGCCGCGCTTGTATAGACCGGCGGCTTCGGTTCGATCAATCCCGGCCGCAAGGGCGTTCAAGGCGCCTGTGGTGCAGGTGTGGCTGTCGCTACCGACAACAATCATCCCCGGCCGCACATGGTTGACCATCAATTGATGACAAATGCCTTCACCGACATCGTAAAACCGGTCAATACGCTGAGATTTTACGAAATTGCGAATGGTCTGGTAGTCATTGGCCAACCCCGCGCTTGTCGGTGGGGCGTTGTGATCCAGCGCCACGAAAATCTGTTCCGGGTCAAAGATTTTTTCCCCACCCATCTTCTCGAAGGTTTTCTTGATGCTGACCGTATTGTCGTGCGTGAGCACAATGTCCGGTTTACGGAAGACGATGGCTCCTTCCTGTTCATCGAGGATTTTTTCAACAAAGGTTCTTGGGATCGAAGCTGTCATACACTCTCCTGTTGCTGCTCCGCATTTCTGGGTGCAGCGTTGGGGTAATTCGTTCGTATTTTCAATTATTTTGGTGTCGCTCTTTCCTGACCACTCTCCGCGATGACACGTGAATGCTACAATACACCAGAGAGTCCGCCATCTACGTTGATACAGGTCCCGGTAACGTAACTCGCCGCATCGGATGCCAGGAATACGATCACGTTGGCAACCTCAACCGACTCGCCCATGCGGCCGAGCGGAATGGTTTTTCCTGTTTTTATGTAATGCTCTTCGACGCTCAGTCCGCTACGCAAGGCTCGGCGCTCCTGTCCCATCGTTTTTATTTTCCCAACGGCTACCGCGTTTACCAGAATATTGTCCGCAGCCAGCTCCTTGGACAACGCTTTGGTCAGCGCAAGTCCCGCGGCGCGGCTGACGATGGTCGGAAACTGTCCGGCGCCCGGTTGCTTGGCGGCCACCATGTTGAGGTTGATGATGCGTCCAGAACCCTGTTTTTGCATGTGAGGAATCGCGGCCCGTGCCGTCCTTACCTGTGCCATGATCTTGATATCGATATCGTTTTTCCAAGCCTCGTCGTCCACCTTATCGAATGGAGACTGACCCGTACCGCCAGCGTTGTTGACCAGAATGTCGATGCGCCCGAAACGCTGAATGGTCTGCTCTATGAAACGGGTGATGTCGTCCGCACTGGAAGCATCTGCGACCACCGCAAGCACCTCGGCCCCCAATTTTCTCACTTCAGAGGCGGTTTTTTCCAGCACCTCGGCGCGACGTGCACAAATCGCGATCTTGGCGCCAAGTTCGGCAAAACGTATGGCGGTCGCCTTGCCGATGCCTTCGCTACCGCCGGTGATCGCTACCACCTTTCCTTTTAGGCCCAGATCCACGTTTTCACCCTCCTGCAGAGAATCAATTTTTGAATGATTGCAATCGTGAACCCCATCAGACCGCAGGAAGAATTCCCTGAAGGTCTGATGGGGATTTTTCTTTTCAGCTACGGGTGAATTTCTGGAAGGTGTGGGCATCCG
>CAIUXU010000005.1 GCA_903903205.1 uncultured Syntrophobacterales bacterium | reverse complement strand
ATTTACCCGTTGACGGACCGCGAATGGGCGGCCCTGAGCCAGGATCAGTCCCCGGAAGGGGTGATGGCGGTGGCCGCTGCTCCTCCGCCTGCCGATCTCGCAAACCTTCTGAAAACGGAAGTCGGACCGCTTCTGCTTCTTCATCAAGTGAACAATCCCAACAACCTGGGTGCGCTTCTCCGGACGGCGCACTGGTTCGGTTTCCGGACGGTGCTGCTCAGCGAAGGATCATGCGAAGCGACGAATCCCAAAGTCGTCCGGACATCGATGGGGAGCATCTTTCATCTTACTGTAATGGAAAATATCGATTTTGATAGCATTTTGTCGGAAATCCGGGGCCGTTTCCGGGTTGTAGGAAGCGAGGTTCGGGAAGGTGTAGCCCCCCATCCCTGCGGCCCTGCGACGGCGCTCTTGATGGGGAGTGAAAGCCATGGCCTTCCTGCCTCACTCCTCGCACAGACCGACGAGCGGTGGCGGATTCCCGGTGCAGGCGGGGCGGAATCCCTGAGCCTCCCGCAGGCGGCGGCGATCATGATGTACGAAGTCGTGAGGTGATTCAGATGGAAGGATTCATCCAGGTGACGACGACCACGGAAACCAAAGCGGATGCTGAGCGCATTGCTTTGGCGCTTGTCGAGGCGCGGCTCGCCGCCTGCGTACAGATCGTCGGGCCGATTGAAAGCATCTACCGCTGGAAAGGAAAGATCGAGACGGCCGGCGAGTGGCTCTGTCTGATCAAGAGCCGAGAGGAGAACTACGGAGCAATTGAACAGACCATCCTTTCCCTCCACCCCTACGAAACGCCAGAGATCGTCGTCGCCGCAATAATTGGTGGCAGCCGCGCCTACCTGGACTGGCTCCGGGGGCAACTGGTGACGCCTTGCGATATAAAATCTTTCGGTTCTTGATTTAAGTCAAACCAATCAGGCGGTGTTCCGTGTAGGAGATAGAAAAACGCGGACAGCGGCGTATTTCGGAAAAAATAGCACTGTCCCCATTTCAAACCAAGGAGGTACACACCATGTTTTGTTATCAATGTGAACAGACGGTCAAAGGGATTGCGTGCGACAAGTCGGGAGTCTGTGGAAAACAGCCTGACGTGTCTGCGCTGCAGGATCTGCTGGTTTACGCGCTGACTGGAATGTCGCAGGCCGCAATTGTTGCGCAAAAGGCAGGCATTCACGACCGCGCCGCGGGTGTTTTTGCCTGCGAAGCCCTTTTCGCCACGGTGACGAACGTCGATTTCGATCCGGAACGGCTGGCGCCGATGATCCGGAAGGCCGCAACCCTCCGCGAATCCCTTTTGGGAAAACTTCGGACGGCAGGCACTGTTGCCGATTTTTCAGGGGACGCCGTAAAATTCAGCCCCGCAAATGATCTCCCGGGGCTTGTTGCCCAGGGAGAGGCGCACGGCATTAAATCCTATCCTTCCGCCAACGCCGATATCCTTTCGCTGAAGCACACGCTTCTCTACGCGATCAAGGGGCTTGCCGCCTATGCGGACCACGCCCTGGTCCTTGGCCAGGAGGATGAGGCGATCTTCGCTTTCCTGCATGAAGCCCTCGCGGCTCTCGTTGACGACAAGCTGGATCTGGGCGCGATGCTGGGGCTCGTGATGAAATGCGGTCAGGTGAACCTCCGGGCGATGGAGCTTCTGGACGCGGCGAATACCGGGGCCTACGGTCATCCGACGCCCGTGAAGGTGCCGCTCGGCGCGAAGAAGGGGAAGGCGATTCTCGTCTCCGGGCACGACCTCAAGGATCTTGAAGAGGTGCTGAAACAGACCGAAGGGAAGGGGATCAACGTCTACACCCACGGTGAGATGCTGCCCGCCCACGGCTATCCGGGGCTCAAAAAATATGGCCACTTTTATGGTCATTACGGGACGGCCTGGCAGAACCAGGCCAAAGAGTTTGCCGCCTTCCCAGGGGCGATCCTGATGACGACAAACTGCATCCAGAAGCCGCAGGGCTACAACGACCGGATCTTCACCTCGGGTCTCGTCGCTTGGCCGGGTGTGATGCACATTGCCGACGGGAATTATGCACCGGTGATCGAAAAGGCGCTGGCGCTTTCCGGATTCGAGGCGGATGTGGAGGGGAAAAACGTGATGACGGGATTTGCGCGAAACGCAGTCCTCGGGGTGGCGGGTACGATTATTGAGGCGGTCAAGGCCAAGCAGCTCAGACATTTCTTCCTGGTTGCTGGCTGCGACGGGGCAAAACCGGGCCGGAATTACTACACCGAATTTGTGGAAAAGGTCCCTGCGGACTGCGTCGTCCTGACGCTTGCCTGCGGGAAGTTCCGCTTCTTTGACAAGGAGTTGGGCGCCATCGGCGGGATCCCGCGCCTCCTCGACATGGGGCAGTGCAACGATGCCTACTCCGCGATCCAGGTGGCGGTAGCGCTGGCCAAGGCTTTCGGCGTCGGCGTGAATGACCTGCCGCTCTCGATGATCCTCTCCTGGTATGAGCAGAAGGCGGTGGTGATCCTGCTGACGCTCTTGTCGCTCGGGATCAAGAACATCCGCCTGGGGCCGACGCTGCCGGCCTTCATCACACCAAACGTGCTGGGTGTTCTCGTCGAGAAATTCGGGATCAAGCCGATCACGACGCCGGATGAAGATCTGAAAGCGATCCTCGGGTAAGCATGAGCATAGCAGGGAAGGGTTTGGGGAGGCCTTCGTGGTCTCCCCATTCTATTTTGTCCGGTTTGCTCTTTCGTTTCCTTCGCCCGGATGGCGTAAAACCTGTGCGACCACAAGACCCGTTAGCGGGGTTGGCAGTAGCTTGACTTGAGACGGGGTGTCAGGAAGAGGCCGGTCAGGACGGAAAATACGATGAGGAACAAGATGATCGTAAGTAACCGGTATTCAACAGCAATTATGATTGGGGCGAGTATGATCCTGCACCCGGCCCGAAGCACATCATGCCGGGCGATAACCTCCGCGAGGGGAGGGCTCAGGCGGTAATAAAGCGTTACCATGATCCTTCCCGGCGCATTCGTCAACAGGTACCTGTCTCGAAATTCCCGCAGAATCAAGACCTTGGGGTGGAGATAGCTGCCATAGGCAGCGGTAGCGATAAAACAACCGCCGCCACTACCGCCACTACTGCCCGAAGATTCAGAACTTCCAGTGCTACCGCTGCCACCGTTTGACGGTAGAGGCAATGCAGAAGCGCCGGCAGTAAAATTCGTCGTCTGGCCGTCGCTTGTACCGGTATTGGCAATGAGAAGCGCGACTTCGGCAGTGCCGGAAGAACCGAACCCCGGTATGGTTATCGTCCCCGCGACTGGATTAAGCGGGTACTCGATAATGATGCCGCTTGTATCCTTTTTGAAAGCAACCGCCGTTGTGCCATTGTTCATCCCCAGGGTAAGCACCAGGTCCTGGGGAGCGGCTGTCGAGGGGGTATAGGTAAAGGTGAAATAGTCAAAGGCATTATGGAAAAGTGTTACGGACGGACTTGGGAGGGTGGTGGCCGTTACCGGATAACTGCTATAGTAGGCATCAGGGAAAACGGCGCCGATGTTCGCGATCTCATCCGTGTGGCTTGTCCAGTTCCGGACATAGAGCTTTTTGGTGAAGGAGAGGAAATCGCTGGCCAGACTGCTTCCGTTGCTTTTCAGAACATCGTCGATGATCGGCAGCATCGGGATGTCTGCGCCGTTGGGTGATGGGAGGGTTCGCAGCCTCTCCCATACGGTTTTTACGACGCCCGATCCATAGCGTTCGGCCAGGTGCCGATTGAAGATCCAGCGACCGTACCCCCCGCCGGTTCTCACGCTGACGGGTGCATCGAGGCTTGACGTGCTGTTTCGCAGGTAGGCCGACAGGTAGGTATAGACCTGGTTGATGGAATCATACACCTCGTCCTCGATCCACGTGGCAGTCGCCTCGGCATACCAGATTTGAAAATGGTTATTGTAGCCGTACTGGATAGCATGGTGGTATTCGTGGGATGCGGCTATCTGCAGACCCTTGATCCCTGTATAGGGGGCATAGAGAGGGTTTGTGAAATCGTTGTCAACAACGATGAAACTGGTATAGGAATTGGAGCCCGGTGTCACCGGGGCATCCCACTCGGTGTATCCGTATTCGCTCAATCCGGCCAAATTCTGCAGATAGACATCATAGGGCTTGCCGGAAAGGGTGGGGGCAGGAGTATATCCCAAAGTACCCGTCTCGCTGCTATAGACAAACTCGAAGACGGATGCCACCGTTTCCACCCAATCGGGAACGTGATTGCCATTCGCATCGGCCGGGGGCGGCGCGTCGTTTCCACTGGCGGTGTAGTGTATCGCAAAATGCCCTGCAGCCGAAATAAACGGAGCGGCCTCTTGACCGGAAAGAACCGGTTTTGCCAACTCCTTGGCAAGGATTTTCTGTGTGCCCGTCGAGAGCTTGGTCCAGTCCCGCTTGAGTTCGTGATGAAGGGGAGTTCGGCAGCGTTCTTTCAATTCATCTTCAGGAGCCGCGATGACCAGGGCCTTCTGCTCAGTGGAACTGTCCGAGCGGGAATTAAACCGGCTCAAATAGTAATCGTCGAGGCTTGCCGCAGAGGCGCCAAAAGGGGTGAGTGATAGCAAGACAAAGAAAAAGAAAATCCACCGCAGATTTCTGATCACCAATCCACCATCCTTTTCCCCATCCGGACCATCACGCAGGTGTCTTTGCCGATTTTTGGGGGGGGAGGCCTTTGCGGCCTCCCCCCCCAAAAATCCTATTTTGTTTTCTTCTTCGCTTCCTTCGCCTTGAGCTTCAGACTTTTCTTTCGCCTTCGGCGCCTGCGGTCCAATTCCTTCTTCCGTTCGATCTTCTTGTGCTGACTCATGATACCTCCTTGGAATATGTAAATACGGAAACAGGGGCTCTACCCCCTATCCACCTGTCGCCCCATTTTCAGGAGCGGATAATGTCCACCGGGTGGATCTGCGTCGCCTTGAACGAGGGGTAGATCCCCGCCACAATGCCGGAGAGGGCGGAGGCGGCGAATGCGAGCAGAAGCCCCGGGACTGAAACGGTGGCAGGATAGCCTAAAACTTTCGCAATGGCAAGGCTCATCAGAAAGCCCGCCGCCATGCCGATGATCCCGCCGCTAACAGAGATGAAGGATGACTCCAGCAGGAACTGGAGGATGATGTCCCGCTTGCGCGAGCCAACGGCCCGCCGGATGCCGATCTCCACCCGCCGTTCGTTCACGATGAGGATCATGATCGACAAAATGCCGAGGGCCCCGATCAGGAAAGAGGCCGCCGCCGCGATCCTTCCGAGGACGGAAATCAGCCCCATGGCCTGGCTTTTGAGCGCCGTCACCTCCTTGAGATCCAGGACGGTGAAGTCGTCCTTCATCTCCTTGCGTATCCCGTGCCGCACCCGGAGCAGCGCTTCGATCTCCTTTCGAAGCGGTTCGATCGCTTCGACGCTGACCGCCTGGACGTAGATAATGTTCACATTTTCCTGGTTTACGAAGTTTCGGAGGAAGGTTTTCAGCGGGACGAAGATTTGGTTGTCCTGGTCATTTCCCGCAATGTCTGCCCCCTTTTCCGCCATCACGCCAATGATTTGGCACGGGACCCGCCAAATGAGGATCGTCTTCCCGATGGGGTTCTCCTCGCCGAAGAGCTTTTCCGCCGTCGCGGAGCCGATCAGGGCGACTTTGCGCTGGAGCCTGTTGTCCTCCTCCGTGATGGGGGTTCCTGCCGCGATCTCGAAATTCCGGACCTCGCCAAAATCAGGTGTAACGCCATTCACCGCGATCGCCTTGAGGACCGTGTTGCCCCGCCGGACTGGGAAGGCCTTGAACCCGGAGGGGGCGGCCCTTGCTGCGGCCGGGAGGTTATTTGCGATCGCTTCTGCGTCGCCCGGCGTCAGGTTTGTTGCCCGGCTGATCAGCGGGGTGCTTGGCCCGTGTCGCCGAACCTGGCCGCTGACGACGATGATCAGGTTGTTGCCGAGGTTTGCGATCTCCTGCTCCGTTTTCAGGGCGAGAGAATCGGAGAGGTTCCCGACCACGACGAGCGAGAAAGTTCCGAAGACGACGCCGAGCGTGGCGAGCGCGGTCCGGAGTTTGAAGTTCCCGAGGGAGCCCAATGCGATCTTCAGGTTCAGAAATATCCGTTTCATGTCAGCTCCGGATCGCCTCAATGGGTTCAAGGTTCGCCGCGCGGGAGGCCGGCTGGAGGCCGAAGGCGATCCCGACGATCCACGACAGGCCGAGGCCAATGGCAAACGCCTTCCAGGAGAAATGGATCGGGAACTCCGCGACGTATTGCAGCAGTGTGGAGGCTGCGACCCCGAGCAGGAATCCGCAGAGGCCGCCCGCCGTGGTCAAGAGAATCGCTTCGCCCAGAAACTGGAAGAGGATGTCGCGTCGTTTCGCGCCGATGGAACGTCGGATTCCGATCTCTCGCGTCCGCTCCCGGACGGAGAGGTGGAAGAGGTTTGCCAGCACGAAACCTGCAACGACCAGCGAAATGATTCCGACGATTCCGACAAAGACGACAAGCGAACCCGTCAGCGCGACCAGAAACTTGATGATGTCCTTCGAGGAGAAGATCTGGAAATCGTTCGATTCTCCATCGGGAATCGCGTGTTGCGACCGCAGGAAGGTCTTCAGCTCCTCGACGCGGCGGTCAAGGTTCTCCTGGTCTTCGAAGCGGACCCGCAGGGCCGCCACGTACTTGGCCTCGTTCTGGATCTTTTTCATGACGGTCGTGATTGGCATGACCACCCGGTTGTCGAGGTTTCCTCCGCCAACCGAAGCGCCCCGCTCCAGGAGCACACCGACGATCTGGACGGGGATCTGCCGCACCTGGATGAATTTTCCGACGGGGTTCTCCTCTCCGAAGAGCTCGCGCATCGTTTCGTGGCCGATCAGCGCTACATTGGCCGACCGTTTCAGATCTTCCTGCGTAAAATCGGACCCTTCGACGACAGGCCAGGTCCAGGCGAGGCTGTAGTCGCTCGATGAGCCGACAATGGGAGCCTGATAGCGGTTTCCCTTGTAGGAGACGATCACGTCCCGGACGCTGCTCAGCGGAACCACCATGTAAGCCGTCCCGAAGGCGGAGCGGATCGCCTCGGCGTCTGTCAGCGTCAGGCTCTTGTCCCGCCGGGCGATTCCCTGCGACTCCTCGGCGCCGCCGATGATCAGAACGGAGTCGGGGCCGAAGGTGGCCACGATATCGAAGGCCTTCTGATAGGCGCCTTCCGTGGCGGCGACGATGATTGTGATGGCCGAGATCCCGATTGCGATGCTGAGGATGCAGAAGAAGCTCCGGAGCTTCAGCGCGATGACCGCCCGGAGGGCCTGGGAAAGGATGTTAAGCAGCCTGTTCATCGACGATGACCCCGTCTTTGATCCGGATAATCCGCTTCGCGCAGGCGGCGATCGCCGGGTCGTGGGTGACCACGATCACGGTCTTGCCCCGTTCGTTCATTTTCGCAAGCAGATTCATGATTTCCGCGGCCGTCTTGCTGTCGAGCTGGCCGGTCGGTTCGTCGGCGAGGAGAAGTTCCGGATCGTTCATCAGCGCCCGGCAGATCGCAACCCGCTGCTGCTCTCCGCCGGAGAGGCGGTTCGGCCGGAAGCGCATCCGTGCCTCCAGACCGATCAGGCGGAGGAGCTCCACGGCCCGTTCTTCGGTATGAGCCACCGTCTTTTCGCGGTAGAGCGTCGGCAAAAGGACGTTCTCCAGAACCGTGGCGTAGGGGAGCAGATAGAAGCTCTGGAAGACGAAGCCGATGTGCGCGTTCCGGAGCACCGAGAGATCGTCGTCCTGAAGCCCCAGCACCTCACGGCCGGCCAAGAGGTAGCGTCCCGAGGTGGGGACGTCGAGGCAGCCGATCAGGTTCATCAGCGTCGATTTACCGGAGCCGGAGGTTCCCATGATGGCGGCAAACTCGCCGGGAACGATCTCAAGGTCGATTCCCTTCAGAACCTCCACGGCGTCGTCCCCCATCCGGAAGGTTTTCCGGACATCTTCCATCAGGCACAGGGGGGTCATGGCCGCTTTCCGTTCGCGCTTTTCTTGGCCTCGACCTCCGGGGCGGCGGGCAGGACGAGCTTCGTGGCAAGCTCCGTCCCCTCCGGAATGCCGGAGAGGATCTCCGTCCGGTCCTCCCCGCGGATGCCGAGTTTCAGCTCCGCCTTCTCAACTTTTTCCGGCCCCTTGACCACACGGTAGGCGATCTGGCGCCCCTTCTCGAATTTGACCGCCGCGTTCGGAACCGTCAGGACGCCGCTCTTTTCAATGGTCACGATCTTGACGTGGGTGGTCATTTCCGGCCGCAGGAATCCGGCGTCTTCCGAGGAAACCTTCACCGTGGAGAGGTAATAGACGATGTTCTCCTTGACGACCGGCTGGGGGTTGATCTTCTCGATCGTGCCGGTAAAGGTCCTCTCCGGGTAGCTGTCCACCGTGTATTCGACCGTCTGGCCAATCTTGGCGCGGCCGATGTCCGTCTCGTCGATGTAGATCCACATCTCCAGGCGGGTCGGGTCGAGGACCGTGACGAGGTTTGCCACCTGCAGGCCGGCGACGATCGTCTCCCCCTCCTGCGCTGTGACGTCGGAGATGATTCCGGGGATCGGCGAATAGATCCGCGCGTAGGTGAGGCGGATCTCCTGCTGCTCAAGCTGTGCCCGGGTTTCCCGCATCGTCGCGGCGGTGATTTTCTGCTGTGTCACAAATTCGTCCCGCAGCCGCTTCAGGATCGCCTCCGCAGCCTGAAACTGGCTTTCCGCCTTGTCCAGGGTATCCTTCGCCGTGTACTCCTTCTTGAACAGCGTCTTTTCCCGCTCGAAGGTGAGGCGGACGTAGGTGAAATTCGCCTCCGCCTCGCGGATCTTCTCGGGGTAGGTTAAATTGATCTGGGCAAGCGTGCTCTCCGCAACCTGGAGGGCAGCTTTCTGCTGGTCGAGCGTCTTTTGCGTCTCCCGGTCGTCGATCTGGGCGATTAGTTGCCCGGCCTTTACGCGGTCGCCAACCTTGACGTGCATTTTATCGACTTTTCCCGTCGCGCGGGCGCCGATCTTCACGACCGCACCGACCTGGGACTTGATGATGCCGGTCTCGACGAGAACCCCCCGGATATCACCCTTCTCCACGCGTCCCGTCTCCAAAACGCGGATCTCCGGTTTCGTGAAAAACTTCTTGTAGGCGAATCCTCCGCCCGCAAGAAGGGCGACGACGAGGAGCGCAACCACGATGATTCTCTTCTTCACCTGTTTCCTCCCTGTTTTATATGAGGGACAGCGCCCTGTTATTCCTGGAAATAATAGGGAGCTGTCCCTGATTAAACCGACTTGGGACCATATCATGAATCAGCGGGGAGGGGAAAAAGAATGATCTGCAGCCGTGGAAAAAACAATGGCCGGGGCTGGTTCAATCTTCCAGATTGAACCACAACGTTAATGAATGGGGCGGATTTCAAAGCTGTCTCCCATATTCAAATTTCCCGATGCTCAAAGGTATATATGATTAATATTGCTATTGATATTTTCATGAAAGCCCGCAAACCCAATGGTACCCGAAGCGTCGGTAAATGCTTTCTCAGATCGCATAGTTAACTTTGATAAGAGTCTGATCTTTTTTCAAATCATCTGTTTTTTCACTTGATGAAGTGCGGAACACAATGCGGGCAAAAAAGAAATTTTGTCAAGAAAAACCAGCTGAGGCCCGGGGCTGGTTCAATCTTCCAGATTGAACCACAACGTTAATGAATGGTTCAGGCTGCAAGCCTGAACCAGCAGTAGTCTTGTCATCCCCGAATGCTCTTATCGGGGATATGGTTTTACGTTGTTGAATGACAGCATTCAAAACCGGCCAATAGCCGTTTTGAAGATTACCGCACGATACAGCCGGGATCGTTTTTCTTGGTTTCACCACCACTTTTGGGTGTATCCGCAACGGCAGCAGGCAGTGTGAAGTCGATGCCGGGGTTGCCGGGCAAGATTGTCGGAACGGAGGTTCCTGACTGCACGTACACATACTGGCCCGCGCTCAGGCTCTGCGCGCCGGCAGAGTTGCTGACATTGACAACTCCCTGTAAAACAAACAAATACAACCCGTTCGGGATCGATCCGCAGTTTCCCGCGCAAATTTTACATTCGTAGGTGGTTCCCCTGACGCCTGCAACCGCAGTCTCCGTCATCAATTTGTAGCTATCCTGGTCCCCTCGCTTGCCAATCATTCCGGTGACGGCGCGTATTCCTCCCTTGACCATATTGTAAACGGCTTTGTCCTCTGTCGGTTTGGTTTGATCAAAGTTATACTGCGATACCTTGAGCTGTGTGCCGGGACGAAGATTCATCTCACTGTTGTCGGTAAACTTCACCCGGGCAAAGGTCTTTTTCTCGGTGATCAGCGTATCGCCCTGTTCAACGGCAGAATTTATGGACAAGATTCTCGTCGTCGCGTCAGCCTTTTTTGCAAATAGCGGCCCGCTCAAATGCGTCACCTTTCCGACCTCTGCTTCAGCGGCAAAGGACGCAGAGCTGAAAACGAGCAAAAAAGCTAACAATAGCAAGCTAATTGCAATACTTTTTGGTGTCGTCGTCCTTTTTCTTTTCATCGGTCTTTTGTTCCCCACCTTCCTTTTTCTTCTTTTCTTCCTCGTCCTCTTTCTTTTTCTCCGAATCGCTTTTGGTTTCAGCCTTCGCTATGGTTTCCACCTTCGCAATGGTTTCTCCCTCGGTTGTTTTAAGTGCGACGATCGTATTGTCAGCAGCCGTCACATTGCCAACCTCTTTGGTGGCATCAGGTGTATTGAGATTATCCTTCAGTATTATCGTTCCTTTCGGGGCGCTCAAACCGCCTTCCGGACCGACAACAATACCGCTGCCGGCCTTCAGGGCAATACCACCACCGGATGACGCAAGGGTTCCGTTGATCGTAAGGTTATCAGAACCGTCGCTTGCTGCGGCCTCCAACGATATGTTTCCGGCGGCTGAAACACCGCCGGAGCCGATTGTTAGAGGGCTGTGGGCGGTGATGGAGACAGAGCCGCCTGATGCGGTAACGGTGGATGAATCGGTGGTGATTGCCCCGATATTCTGGAGGATGACGTTTCCACCAGTGCCGAGGTTTTTCATGCCGGTCACCGCGAGAACACCGGTGTTATCGATTTGAATATGGTTGGCGGTGGTGTTCAGGGCGGTAAGTTTGTTCACGCCGGTCATGAGCGGATTGCCGCTGCCGATGCCGTTCGCTGCTTCAGCCGCGAGAGACCCGGCATTGATGCTTCTCGCACCGCTCATGCCGTTGATGATTGCGCCGCCGGATTTGAGGGCAATATTACCTGTCCCGGCGTCGATAAGCCCGTTCAAGGTCATGTCGCCGACGGCCGTCATGGTAAGATTGATGCCGCTGCCGAGAGTCACGTTGTTACCAGAAACGCTGTAGGGGATATCGGTGGAAGCAAGAGATCCCTTCGCATTTCCGAAAATGGTGTTGGAGATTGCTCCGCCGCTGTTTGCCGTTACGGTGTTGGATGCAAGCAAAAGATTGGCAATGTCACCGCCCGCCGCAAGATAGACGGAGGCGCTCTTCATGGCACTGTCACCGGCAACATACGCAAGGAGGGCGCTGTTGCTGGGAATGGTGTTCAGCGGAACCATCACGGAGTAGTTTCCGCTTGCGTCGGTGGTAGCCTGGTCAGGAAGAAAGGTCCCATTCGCATTGAGACCAAGCTGTGTCCCGTTCACTGCGAAATCAATGGTTTTTCCTGCCGAGGCGACATCGAGCTTCCCGGAGACGATCTGTCCGGGGTCGATTATCCCCGTGGTGTTATTGACGTAGGTGACCAGGTAGTTGTTGCCGCTGTTGCCATCGGAAATAACGGCTGTCGGTGTCAACGTCTTGCCGGTTCCCGCAATCTTGTTGTCATAGACCTCGGTCAGTGTCGCCGTATCGCCACCAAGCAGGCTCCCCAAGGTGATCGTCGGCTTGGCCGCGGCGCTTGTTGTACGGTCATAGCCTTTGGTGTTTGTTGCTGCGGTGATGGTGAGCATCGCCGGGGTGATGTTTGCCGTCGTGGCTGCTGTGGTGTTGAAGGTGTAGTTGCCCGCATCGGTCCCTGTGAGAGTGATGCCGTTTACGCCGACCGATTTGCCCGCGCCGACGTTCTTGTCGTTGAATGCGGCGCTGCCGTAGGCGAGCGTCAGCACATCGCTGCCAAGGCGGTTGTCACTCAGGCTCACACTCGTAGCCGTCGTGGCGTCATACACCTTGTTCTGCCCTGCGGCGGAAACGGTCAGAGAGGCCGGTGTGATATTGGCCGTCAAACCAATTGGTTGGGAGAGGCTGTAGTTTCCGGAATCTGCTCCTGACAGATTGAGGGCGGCGGTAACGGTTT
>CAIUXU010000004.1 GCA_903903205.1 uncultured Syntrophobacterales bacterium | reverse complement strand
TATGGCGGTAACCCTCTCCTGCCCCGAAATATTGCCGAATGTTTTTGCAGATCTCTATCGAATAGAACAGGTAATGAACAACCTCCTGAGCAACGCGATGAAGTATGCCCGACCGGGAACCGAGATTACCGTGCGTCTTTCCCACGAGAAGGATGAGGTCATCATTTCGGTTGCCGACCAGGGCCCCGGCATCCCGGAGAAAGAACAGGACAAGCTTTTCCAGGCTTTCGCGAAAACATCGGTAAAGACGACCGCAGGAGAGCGCAGCACGGGGCTTGGCCTGCTCATCGTCAAGAAAATCGTGGACGCCCATGAGGGAAGAATAGGGTTCAGCTCGGAACCGGGCAAGGGGACCGAGTTCTTTTTCGCCCTGCCGGCTATCTCATCTGAAGCAAAGGATGAAGGAATTCCTTGTGGTCAAGGAGAGAGGCTATGAAAATGAGATGTCAGGATACCATCTTGCTTGTGGATGATGAACCCAATGTTCTCTCTGCACTGACCCGTGTCCTGAGAAATTCTCCGTATCAGTCGTTGACCGCCTCCAGCGGTAACCAGGCACTTGCGATCATGGAGACCACAACAATAAAGGTCATCGTCTCCGACGAACAGATGGTCGGGATGCGGGGGTCGGAACTGCTTGCGGAGGTACATGGACGTTTTCCCAATACCGTACGTCTTATGCTCACCGGCCATGCTACGCTGGAAGCGTCAATGCGGGCCATGAACGAGGGACACGTTTACCGTTTTCTCATCAAACCGTGGGATGAGGCCATGCTCCGCCTTTCCCTTTCCGCCGCAATCGAAAAATATGACTCTGATGCTGAAAAACGTCGCTTGCAGGACGCCCTGCAGCAGGCTGAAGAACGTTACCGGACCGTGGTTGAGCTGTCGCCCGAGTCGGTCATCGTTCACAGGGACCTGAAAATAATTTATGCCAATCCGGCAGCCATCAAGATGCTTGGCGCAACCTCTCTGCAAGACCTGGCAGGCAGTTCTTACCTCGACCGGATTCATCCGGATCACCGTGAAGCCATTCTTGCACGGGTGAAGAAGGCGCTCAGCGAAGGCGTCCGCGTGCCGGTGATCAAGCTGAAATACCTCAAACTCGACGAAACAATCATCGATTGCGAAACCGCGGGCACCCCCATTTTATACGATGGCTTACCGGCAATTCATGCCGCCATTCACGATATCACCGTCCAAAAGAAGGCCGAAAAGGTTTTGGCGGAACACGAGGCGCTGCGGCTGGCCAATGCCTACAACCGGACCATGATCGAAGTCAGTCTGGATCCCCTGATGACGATCGGTCCGGATGGCAAGATTACCGATGTCAACACGGCTACCGAACATGCCACCGGATACACAAGCCAGGTGCTAATCGGGACCGATTTCTCAAGCTATTTTTCCCAGCCTGCCAAGGCGCAGCGGGCTCATCAGCAGGTATTCCAGGATGGTATTATCCAGAATATAGAGCTTGAGCTTTGCCACCGAAACAGATCGGTCATCCAAGCGCTTTACAATTTCGCTGTTTACCGGAATGAAGCGGGTGAAGTTGTAGGCGTGTTTGCAGCGGCTCGCGACATTACCGAGCGCAAGCGGGATGAGGAAGCGCTAAGGGTTGCGCTGGAAGCCGCCGAGGTGGCCAGCCGGGCCAAAAGCCTCTTTATTGGCAACATGAGCCACGAACTGCGAACGCCCCTGAGCGGGGTTCTCGGTATGACAGAGGCGCTGTTAAATACCAACGTCACGGAGCAACAACGCGACTACGCGGAGACCATCCGGAAAAGCGGCAAAGCGCTGCTGGCTGTTGTCGGCAATATCCTTGATTTTTCGAAGATCACGGCGGGAAATATGGTTCTCGAAAGATCACCCTTCTGTGTGGAGGCAGTGATTGCAAACGTGGTCAACCTCTTCGGACCCTCGCTAACGGAGGAGAAGAAGATTGGGCTCTACACCACCATCGAGCCGGAGCTTCCTGCCCTGCAGGGCGACTCCCATCGCCTGACCCAAGTGGTCAACAACCTGGTGGGGAACGCTGTCAAGTTCACGAAAGTGGGCGAGATCCGGGTTGCGGTGAAAATCCTGCGGCGGAGCGAGGCGGAGGTGGATCTGGCGATTTCAATACAGGATACCGGTATCGGCATGACGGAGGAGGAGGTTTCGCGGATCTTCACGGGATTCACCCAGGGCGATACGACCACGGCCCGGCGCTTCGGGGGGACCGGTCTGGGGCTCACGATCAGCCAAAATCTGGTCGAGCTCATGGGTGGGACGCTTCAGGTGGAAAGCGTCTTTGGTAAGGGAAGCCTATTCACGGTTCTGGTTACCTTCCCGATTGCACAAGGGGTTGTGAAAAGTGATTTGAAATCTGTTCCCATAAATCCTGTGGTACCCATGACCGCGACCAGACCGGAACGTCCGCCGGGAGATCTGGCCGAACTGCTACCTCTGCTGGAGCAGTTGAAGAAGCCCCTGGAGAAATGTGAACCGCGACCCTGCAAAGATATTCTGGCGGTTTTGCTGGAAAAGAGCTGGCCCGAAGAGCAGGAGACCCTTCTTGCGGAATTGAACCGCCTGGTAAAGTGCTACCGCCTCCAGGATGCCCTGGAACTGCTCAACCAGGATGCGGCCGAATAATGCAACATACATTTTGATTACAAAGGGATTTGAAGGGAGTGATCAACCGCTATCGCCTTCAGGAAGCATTAGAACTGCTGAACACCATTTTTTTCATTGACAAACGGTTTTTATTTGTTATAGTCGCGCCGCATTACAAGCTGAGCGGGCGTAACTCAGTGGTAGAGTGCCACCTTGCCAAGGTGGACGTCGACGGTTCAAATCCGTTCGCCCGCTCCATTTTTTTATCCGAACGGCGGCATAGCCAAGTGGCTAAGGCAGCGGTCTGCAAAACCGTTATTCCCCGGTTCAAGTCCGGGTGCCGCCTCCAGATTCCAAAGGGGGCAGCAATCTTCGGCTTGCCCCCTTTTTTTATGGTATTCCTGCGATACGATCCGGGTCCGTCCGGCCGCGGGAATCACCTTTCGGAACCCCTCCGTTACAGATAAAAAAACCGTTATCAACCCTTCAACCCAAAGTACCGTTGTATGGAGGCGGACATGAAGATTAAAGTCAAAAAAGGGAGTCTGGCGGAATATGAAACCGGGGCGGCCGTCGTAACGCATTTCGAAGATGAAACCGTGCTCGAGGGGGCGGCCTCGTCGCTGGACGAGAGGAGCGGCGGCCTGATTGCCGACATCATCCGCCTCGGCGATTTTACCGGCCGGACGAATCAGATTGCCGTTATCTACACACGGAACGATTTTCCGGTCAAACGGATTGTCATGGCGGGGATGGGGAAGAGAGCGGATTTTACGCTGGAGCGGCTGCGGGGGGCATATGCCAGGGCTGCACAGCAGATCCGAACCCTGAAGATCGGTGAATTTTCTTCCGCGCTTCATTTCAGGGGCGTCGATCTGCCGCTTGAACGGATGGCCGAAGGCGTTGTGGAAGGGGTCCTTCTGGGACTCTATCGTTTCCTGCCATTCAAGACCGTTGATCTGGAACAGAACCACAAAATCACCGGGTTTACGCTTCTGGAAGCGGATGATGCGGCCTTCAAGGCCATTCGCTCCGGCGCCAAAACGGCCGAGATCATCGCCGACGCAGTTTCGTTTGCGAGGGATATGGTTTCCACGCCGTCGAATCAGATGACCCCGACAGATCTCGCAAAGGAGGCCCGCAAGAGCACCAGGGGTAAGAACATCCGTTGCACCGTGCTCGATGCCGAACAGATGAAGGCAGCAGGAATGAACGCGCTGCTGGGGGTGGCTCGGGGAAGCCATGAGCCGCCCAAAATGATTCTCCTCGAATACAACGGGGGGAAGAAGTCGAGCCCGGCGATCGCGCTGGTTGGAAAGGCAATCACCTTTGACAGCGGCGGGATCTCCATTAAGCCCTCCGAAAAGATGGACCAGATGAAGACGGACATGGCGGGCGGTGCGGCCGTAATTGCGGCTGTTCGGGCCGCAGCAGAGCTTGGGTTGCCGCTGAATCTGGTCGGCATTGTGCCTGCGACGGAGAACCTTCCAGGCGGAAATGCCTTCAAACCCGGCGACATTCTCACCTCCTTATCCGGCCGGACGATTGAAATTGTAACGACCGACGCCGAAGGGCGGTTGATCCTTGCGGATGCGCTCACGTATGCTGCCCGCTACAAACCTGCCGCAATCATCGACTTGGCGACACTCACGGGGGCTTGCATCGTGGCGCTGGGCGATCACGTCATCGGGATGATGGGAAGAGATGACAAACTGAAGCAGGAGATCAGGGAAGCCGCCGAATTTACTGAAGAAAATGTGTGGGAGCTGCCTCTCTGGGAGGAGTATCACGAACTGGTCAAGGGCGATGCGGCGGATTACAAGAATGCCGCCGGCAGGGCGGGCGGGGCCATTACGGCGGGCGCATTTCTAAGCAAATTCACCGGCGATACCCCCTGGGTCCATCTGGATATCGCCGGTCCCGCCTGGATCGCGAAAGACAAACCCTATATCCCCAAGGGCGCATCCGGGGTGGGGGTCCGTCTGCTGGTTCAGTTTCTCCGGAACGGTTGTCTGACCCGGAAAAAATAAGACAAAAGAATGGACGGTTGAATGGAACCGATTCTGGAAGTCAGAGAACTCCGCACACATTTTGAGACAGAACGCGGCATTGTCCGGGCTGTTGACGGGGTTGATCTGCGGGTCGAGGCAGGGCGGACCCTCGGGGTGGTCGGCGAATCTGGCTGTGGGAAAAGTGTGCTGGCCCTCTCCATCTTGAGGCTCGTTCCGTCGCCTCCCGGCCGGATCGCGGGCGGGGAAATCATTTTAAACGGCAGGAACCTTCTGACACTTTCCGAAGAGGAGATGCGACAGGTCCGCGGTCGGGAGATCTCGATGATCTTTCAGGAGCCGATGACCTCGCTCAATCCGGTCTTCCGCGTCGGGGAACAGATCGCCGAGGTTTTCCGCCTCCACCAGGGAATGGATCGGAGGCAGGCGCTTGCCCAAAGCACGGAAATGCTCCGCATGGTCGGCATTCCTTCTCCCGAAAAACGGGTGCGAGACTATCCGCACCAACTTAGCGGCGGCATGCGGCAACGGGTCATGATCGCGATTGCGCTGGCATGTCGGCCAAGGGTGATGCTTGCGGACGAACCGACGACAGCGCTAGATGTGACCATCCAGGCGCAGATGATCGACCTTATCGCTACTCTCCGTGCGGAGACTGGCGCGGCCGTCATCCTGATTACCCATGATCTCGGTGTCGTGGCCGAGGCGGCGGAGACCGTGGCCGTGATGTACGCGGGTCAAATCGTGGAGCACGGTTCCGCCCGGGATCTTTTTTCCACACCGCTTCATCCTTACACCCTCGGGTTGATGAACTCCGTCCCGGGCATGAACGGACCGGCCGGCCGGGAGACCCTTTTAAAAACCATTCCGGGTGTGGTTCCTCCGCTGTATGCTCTTCCTACGGGGTGTCGTTTCCGCGACCGGTGTCTCGATGCCTTCCCACTCTGCCGGGAACGGGCGCCTATCCTGGAGGAGGTTGCCCCCGACCATTCCTGCCGCTGCTGGAAGTATGGAGAAATCGGATGAGTGAACTTTTGCTCGACATCCGGGGATTGAAAAAGCATTTTCCTGCGCCGGGGACATTTCTCTCGCGGGGGGCAGGTCTCATCCGGGCGGTGGATGGCGTCTCCTTGCAGGTGCAACGCGGCGAAACCCTGGGATTGGTCGGTGAATCCGGCTGCGGAAAGTCAACCCTTGCGCGCATGATCCTGCGACTGGAGGCGCCGACGGCGGGAGAGATCCGGTTTGAAGGCGAAGATATTTTGGCGTGGAAGGGAAGGGCGCTGAAGGAATTTCGGCGGAAGGTCCAGATGATTTTTCAGGATCCCTATTCCTCCCTCAATCCCCGGCAGACGGCAGGCGGCATCATCAAAGAACCGCTGCATGTCCACCATCATCCGGGAGGGCGGGATGAAATCAAAAAACAGCTCCGGGAGCTCGCATCCTTTGTCGGCCTGGATGAGGAGCAATTGACCCGCTACCCGCATGAATTCAGCGGCGGACAAAGGCAGCGGATCGGCATTGCCCGGGCGCTGATCCTGAAGCCAAGCCTTGTGATCGCGGATGAGCCCGTTTCGGCCCTGGACGTTTCCATCCGGGCCCAGATTCTCAACCTGCTGAAGCGCCTGCAGCGGGAGTTTGACCTGACCTATCTTTTTATCACCCATGACCTGGGGGTAGTCCGCCACATGAGCGACCGGATTGCCGTTATGTATCTGGGGAAGATTGTTGAGTCGGGAGGGGCAGAGCAGGTCTGCGGCGCCCCGGTTCATCCCTACACCAAGGCGCTTCTTTCCGCCGTGCCCTCCATGGACCCGCTTCGAAAATCGGAACGGACAGTTCTGAGCGGCGAGATGCCCTCGCCGTCGGCTCCGCCACAGGGGTGTGCCTTCCATCCGCGTTGTCCGGTCCGGATCGGGATTTGCGAGCAACAGGAGCCGCTGTTGGAGGGAGATGGCGCAGACCATTGCGTGGCCTGCCACCTTTTTCGATAAAAAGTTCTTGCATTTTCAAAAAATCGATGTTAGGCAAGACCATCCGCCCGGGAAGTAGCTCCTGCGTTGGGTTTGACGGGATAAGATAAAGGGCGGGGCAGGGAAAAGTTGGGTGTTAATATCTTGCAGAACAATTGAGCCACCACCGGTTCAGGGTGCGTCCCT
>CAIUXU010000003.1 GCA_903903205.1 uncultured Syntrophobacterales bacterium | reverse complement strand
TCACCCATGACCTGGGGGTAGTCCGCCACATGAGCGACCGGATTGCCGTTATGTATCTGGGGAAGATTGTTGAGTCGGGAGGGGCCGAGCAGGTCTGCGGCGCCCCGGTTCATCCCTACACCAAGGCGCTTCTTTCCGCCGTGCCCTCCATGGACCCGCTTCGAAAATCGGAACGGACGGTCCTGAGCGGCGAGATGCCCTCGCCGGCGGCGCCGCCGCAAGGGTGTGCCTTCCATCCACGCTGTCCGGTCCGGATCGGGATTTGCGAACAGCAGGAGCCGCTGCTGGACGGGGATGGCGCAGACCATTGGGCCGCCTGCCATCTTTTTCGCTAAAAAGTGCTTGCATTTTCAAAAAATCGATGTTAGGCAGACGCATCCGCCCGGGAAGTAGCTCCTACGTTGAGTTTGATGGGATAAGATAAAGGGCGGGGCAGGGAAAAGTTGGGTGTTAATATCTTGCAGAACAATTGAGCCACCACCGGTTCAGGGTGCGTCCCTGAAAAGGGGTGGTTTTTTTGTATCTCGAGGTAGTGGCGCCCGCTAGAACAAATCTCAAGAAAGGAGGGTGTACGGATTTGGCAGAAGGCAAGGTAAAATGGTTCAACGAGAAAAAGGGGTTTGGCTTTATCGAGAATGATGAGGGCGGGGATGTATTTGTGCATTTCAGTGCCATCCAGGGCGAAGGCTTCAAGACGCTTTATGAGGGTCAGCGAATTCGCTTTGACATCGAGCAGGGCAAAAAAGGACCTGCAGCGGTAAACGTTCAGCCATCATAAGCCAACATTTACAACCGTAGAAGTCCCGGTCGTCCGATGCGGCCGGGACTTTTTTTTTATCCGCGATTCATTTGCTTCGCAGATGAATCAAGTGAGAGAGAAAAGGGTTCATTCCGTTATCATGGAAGAGATATTGAACAGAAGGTTCCGGGAAAGCTTCAATCTTCTTGTCGTTCTGGGTGCGACTGCTTCGGGCAAGACGGGGCTCGCCGTCCGCCTGGCGCGACGGATCGGCGGGGAGATTATCTCGGCGGATTCCCGCCAAGTTTATCGGGGAATGGATCTGGGGACGGGAAAGGATCTCTCCGAATACGGCAGGGAAGGGGAGGCGGTCCCCGTTCACCTGATCGACATTTGCGATCCGGGGGATGAATTCAGCGTTTTTGCCTTTCAGGAACGTTTCTACGCATGTTTCGGGCAGATTTTGAAACGGGGGGGGATCCCTGTGCTGGTGGGTGGAACTGGGCTCTACCTGGATGCCGTTCTCCGGGGATACCGAATGGTCTCGGTACCTGAAAATCCTGAGCTTCGCGATAAACTGGCTGGAGAGCAGATGGAATCCCTTCGCCTGCGCTTTCTTTCGCTTTCCCCGGATCTCCACAATTCGACGGACCTTCTGGAGCGAAACAGGCTTATCCGGGCAATCGAGATCGCTGAGTTTTCACAGGCGCATCCACGTGACCCGGAGACGGTCATCGCAGTTTCGCCGCTGATTATCGGCATCCGTTGTGAGCGGAAGGACCTGCGCTTGAAGATCACTCATCGCCTGAAGACCCGTCTGGAGGCCGGAATGATCGAAGAGGTGCAGCGCCTTCATGACGAGGGGATCGCATGGGAGCGGATAGACGCCTTCGGCCTGGAATACCGTTACATCGCCCGTTATCTACAGCGGAAAATCACTTTGGAGGAGATGTTTCAGACGTTGAACACCCGAATCCATCAGTTTGCCAAGCGACAGGAAACGTGGTTTCGGCGGATGGAGAAAAACGGCGTCCGGATCCATTGGATCGAGGGCGCCGATGAAGAGACAGCGCTCGGCCTGATCAACGATCTTGCGACTCGCCCTTCCTGAAAACAGAGTGCTGAGGACTGAGTGCTGAGTGTTTTCTTCTCAGTCCTCAGCACTCAACACTTTGTTTCCCTCTGCCCTCCGCCTCGGCATCGAACCAGCGGATCATCATCGTGGCGCCGCCCCTTCTGTACGGATGGCACGGGCAATGTCGTTGCTAACACCGGCAAGTGCGCGGCTGTAAGCCGATACCAAGGTCTCGTAACCTGCGCCGCCACGGGGCTCGTGTACCTGCGAGCGACCAGTTTTCTGGGATTCCTGCGTTGACCGGCGTATGGTCCAGAATGCATCGATGGTTACGGAATCAGCCGTGGATTCAAAGCGCCGGATATCCACAAATATTCGGTAATCCGTCTCACCTTTGTTATCCCCGAATTCTCTTATCGGGAATCTGGTTTCTGTGTTGTTTTGAGAAGAGAGCGACACATGGTCCAACCCGAGCAGGCGGGATAGATTTTCCGCCAGGAGTCGGGTTATCCCGCTTTTTAATGGTTCTGCCCAGCGATGCATCTCAAGGATATCCACCCGGGAACCGTCAACACGGACCACGAGCTGCGGCCGGTCCACAATCTCAGGCAGGGTGATCGTAGCGATGGCCACGGTCGGCGCTTTCCTGGCGGGAAGAGCTGTCTCAGCCTTCGCAGTGGGCTCCAGAATGTAAAAGTTTGCGCGAGGTGATCTGCTGCAACCAGCCAAAGCGGCAACAACCCAGCAGACGAGGGCGATTATAAGCCAGTGCCGTGTTTTCATCGTTCATCCTCCTTGCCGCGAATCAGGGATTCCGGGTGGCGCTCCAGGTAGTCGGCCAAAACCCTTAAAGATTGGGCAGCGCGGCTCAATTCGCGCAATGTTTCGCGCAGATCCTGCTGGAGCGGTGCATCGGGAGAGAGGGTCTGTTTTGCGCCTCCCAGGGTTTTCCGCGCATCGTCCAGGGTTTTGCGTACATCGTCCAGGGCTTTGCGAACATCCTCTAGCATCGAATGCGCCTCGGGTACGACCGATGCGTCCACATTTTTGAGCAGTTTGTCCGCGCTCTTCAGGGTGGTTTCAATCGTCTGGATCGTCTGCCGTGCCTCGCCGGCAAGCTCTTCAAGAGGTAACTTCTCGATCTTCTGCACAATTTGCATGAGTGTTGTCTTGAATTGCTCCACGCTGCCGGTTATCGTAGGGAGTTCCGGCGGATTCTTGCTCCAGTCCACCCTCGCCGGCGCTGCCTTGGGGAAGAAGTCCAGGGCAACGTAGAGTTGACCTGTTAGCAGGTTACCATTCACGAGATGGGCCCGGAAACCCTGCTTGACCATGATGTCGAGGATTTGACGGGAATCTATAGGTTTGACTTGCTTCGAGTTAGCGCGGTAGCGCCCCAGCAGACGTTCCGGATACAATTGAACCTCCACTGGAATGGAAATTGAATTATTATGGGGGTCTAGATCAATGTTGATCTTGGTGACCTCACCCACGGTAAAACCGCGCAAGTCCACAGGAGCCCCAATGCTCAAACCGCGAACCGATTCCTGGAACATCAGGAGATAGGTCTTGACGACTGCATCCGGGCGTTTCATGGCCTCATCCTTGTTGGCAAACAGGGTGAAGGTGGTGTCGGGGTGGGCAGGTTGGGCGTTATCAGGATCCTCCGGCGAAAGAAAGGAGATGCCGCCCAGCAGAATTGTAACGAGAGATTGGCTGTTGACCTTTACCCCAGTGGCGTCAAGGCTGACGTCGATGCCGCTGGCATGCCAGAAAATGGTATTCGCCTTGACGTACTGGTCGTAGGGGGCGCGGATGAATATATTGAGCGTTACCCCTTTTCCGTCCTGGTCCAGATCATATGCAATCACCTCCCCGACCTGAATGCGACGGTAGAAAATCGGAGAGGTGATGTCCAGTGAACCGATGTCCATGGCGCGCAGGATAAACTGACGGCCCGGCTCATTCATGGCAAAAACCGGCGGCCTCTCCAGCCCCTTGAATTCATCCTGTGGTTGCTTGGATGTGCCTGTATCCACACCTATGTAAGACCCCTCCATCAAGGTCCCAAGCCCGGAAATGTTGCTGCGGGAAATTCTGGCCCGTACAACCCAGAAACGGGTATCCTCCACCATCAAAAGAGCAGATTCCTTGAACATTTCTGCGGTTACGAGGACATGCGAACCGTCTTTGGCAAGGGTAACGGCCTTTACCTCGCCGATCGGTACATCCTTGTACTTGATCTTGGTTTTGCCTGCTTCGATGCCTTCTCCGCTCTTGAAGGTGATGGTAATGATCGATCCGCGATCCAGGTAGGATTTGACCGCCAGGGAAGCGCCAATGATTGCGGCGATGATAGGAATGATCCAGACCAACAGGGAGGAATAGTGACGTCGCTGTTCGACAACGGCATCAGGAATTTGCGAAAAATCAGGTAATTGATTAATATCACTCATAATATGTTCTCTTTCCGAAGCGGATCCCAGATCAGACGTGGATCGAATTTCATGGCAGCAAACATGGTCAGCACCACGACTGCGCCAAAGGCAATGGCACCGGCGCCGGCTTTGACCGTCGCCAGTGACCGGAGCTGTACCAGTCCGGCCAGAAGCGTTACGACGTAGATATCCAGCATGGACCAGCGACCGACCAGCTCCACCAGGCGATAGAGCTTGGCCCGCTGCATCGGCCACCAGGTTGAGCGGCATTGTACCGAAATCAACAGCAGGGTGAGTGCGATCAACTTAAACAACGGCACCATAATACTGGCGATGAATACGATGGTGGAAATACCCCAGAAGCCGGTTTTCCACAGGTGGACCACACCGCTCATGATGGTGTCCTCTCTGTAGGTGAACAGAGAACCGGTTTCCATGATCGGCAGCAGGTTTGCGGGGAGATAGAGGATATAGGCGGCTATGATCAGCGCCCAGCAGTGGCTCACGCTGTTTGGTTTACGGGAATGAATTTGCGTGCGGCACCGGGGACAGTGTGTGGCGCCGGCCGACTCGTCCGACCTGGATAGCAGGCCACAGATGTGACAGGAGCGAAGACCCAGCCCTGCTGCTGTCGGTTCTGCCTGTTTCATGTTGACCCCTTACCGTCAGGCTCCCTGTCCAGATGAGCCCAAACGTCACGGGGATTGAACGATGCCGCAACAGTGGCAAACATGAAGGTAAGTCCCCCGAAAGCCCAGAGGGCCACACCGGGAATGATACTGAATGAATCGTTCAATTTCACAAGCGATACCAGCACCCCCAGCATGAACACCTCGATCATGCCCCACGGTTTAATACCCTGCAAAATGCGCAGGTTCAGGGCGATACCCGGCGGTTTACGCCGCAAGCAGAGCGGTAGAAGGAGATAAATCATCATGGTAAGTTCTACGGCGGGGATCAAAATTGTTGTTGCGAAAACCAGTAACGCGATTATTCGCATCTCGTGGTTCCACAGGGAGTATACGGCGCCGTACAGGTTCGTTGCGTTTCGGGTTCCCTGGATTTCGATCCCCAAGATAGGGTAGGCATTGGCAATGATGAAGAGTATGGCGGCCGTCAGACTAAAGACAAGTGTGCGATTCAGGCTGTTGGGTGTATTGCGGTAGAGCTGCGCGCCGCAGCCGCGGCAGGAAGCCACATCGTTTGGAAAAAGCGGAATCTCCCGCAGTAGAAGATCGCATTCGCGGCAAGCGATGAGTGGTTCTATTTGATGAGCCATTGCTTCTATCTGAGTCGAGTGGAACGGTTTCTCTCCATATTGAGATTGATGTTGACGGCGGGATTTTAAGCAGCATTGAGCCTGCATGTCAAGAAAACATTCACCGTTTCAAAAAATGGCTTGACCCATTCCAGTAAAAGATGGCAAGGGGGAGAAGGTGAAAAAACGGATACTGCATTAAAAGGATGCGAAACGGACAACCCCATGAATGCAACAATTGCTGAGAGGATAATGCCATGAACATGCTGTTTGTATTGATATTAAGTGCTGCCATGAACCTGCTTTCAACCCTGGAAACAACGGCATGTACACGCGTTGTTTATCAGGGCCCTGAAAATACGATCATCACTGCCAGGTCTATGGACTGGAAGGATGAAATACCGGCTAACATGTGGATATTCCCCAGGGGTATGCAAAGAAATGGTGAAGTAGGCCCCAATTCCATTACTTGGAAATCACGTTATGGCAGCGTTATTTTAACTGCATTTGATATCTCTACTGCTGACGGTATGAACGAGAAGGGGTTGGTGGCGAATATTTTGTGGCTGGCGGAATCAGAATATCCAAAGTATGACGGCAAACAACAAGGATTAACCATAGCCGCCTGGGTGCAGTATGTATTGGATAATTTCGCCTCAGTAAAAGAAGCGGTTGATGAACTGAGAAATGAAAAATTTGTGGTCGTTTCGGATTTCATTCCCGGGACGAAGAAGTTCTCGACGCTGCATTTATCAATTTCTGATACAACAGGTGATAATGCGATCTTTGAATATATCAATGGGAAATTGGTTATCAGTCACGATCGTTCTTATAATGTCATGACCAACTCTCCGACTTTTTCAAAGCAGTTGGCCTTAAATGATTATTGGCGCGGGATACCGGGCACAATTATGCTTCCTGGCGCCAATCGCGCGGCAGACCGCTTCGTCAGAGCCTCCTATTATATAAGTGCAATACCCCGGACAAGCGATACCAGAATTGCTGTTGCGGGTGCTTTCAGTGTCATCAGGAATTGCTCTGTGCCTTTTGGGATTTCCTCAAAAGATGAACCGAATATTTCTTCGACCCGCTGGAGATCCGTATCTGACCAGAAGAACCTTGTTTATTATTTTGAAAACGTACTAACTCCGAATGTCATTTCTGTGGACCTTAAAAAAGTCGATTTCAGTGAAAATGCGTCTGTTAAAAAGCTCTCTTTAGAAAATTTTGAAACCTATACGGGACAAGTCCTGGATTCATTCAAAAATGCAAAACCATTTAAGTTTCAGGGATTATAAGTAAAAAACGGACTCAGAGGAAACCAAGCGCCAGCATTGTCTTGCCATCCAGGATCTCGCCATCGGCCAGAAGTTTGCGGAGAGCGCCGAGATCCATGATTTCGCATGATGAGATCTCGGCCTCATCCAGGAGGCGGGATATTTTGTGCATCCCGCGGGCGACATAAATGTGAATGATCTCATTCGAGTATCCGATCGCCGGCTGGTAGGAGCAAAGATGTTCAATATGATCCGCCTTATAACCTGTTTCTTCGAGAAGTTCCCGATGAACAGCGTCGGCCGGTTTTTCCCCTGCATCCACTTTGCCGGCGGGTATCTCCAGCGTATCTTTGCCAATAGCGTAGCGAAATTGCCGGACCATGATGATCTCCGACTCGCTGAGCAGGGGAATGATAGCGACCGCCTCAGGATGATCGATGCGGATTCTTTCCTTGATCTGGCCGTTTTGCAGCTCTACCTGGTCAAGCGAGGCCGAAAAGCTGCGCGCCCGAAGGGTCGCGATGGTTCTAAGTTTCTTTTCCATGTTCATACAGTAAGCAGTTTTCGCACCTTTTTACAAGCCCCCAATTGTGGTATTGGCGGTTTATATCACAATAGGGGAGCTTTGATTTAATGATGCATGGTATGGAGATAATTGATAAATACCTGAAAAAATATGCGGTCTTCCCGGTTCGCCCCCTTCTGACAGCGTCCGTTGCTTTTGTGGAGCAGGCGGTCGTCATTCCGGCCCTGGCTGAAAGCGCCTCCCTCTTTCGCACCCTCTCCTGTATCGCCGCAAATCCGCCCTGTGATCTCCGTCGTACCCTTGTTGTCTGCGTTGTGAACAATTACAGGCCGACCGTGGCCGCTGAAGAAGAGATCCGCGACAACCAGGCCACGCTTTGCATTCTCGGGGAGCTCATCGCCGGACGGACACCATCCGTAGTCGGATCTGCCATCCTGAAGAGTGATATCGAACGGATCGCCGACAGCGGGATTCGCCTGGGTTGCATCGATGCCTCATCAGCGGGTGTGGAGATCCCTGACCGGGACGGCGGCGTAGGGACGGCGCGGAAGATCGGCATGGATGGCGTGCTTGCGGTTCTCAATGGAAGGGGGCCGGGAGGCGGAGTGATCTGTTGTCTCGATGCAGATACATTGGTGATGGAAAACTATCTGGCCGCGGTTCAGACCCATTTTGCGACGACGGGCGATCCGGCGGCCGTTGCGAGCTAGGCCCATCAGAAACCCGCCGACCCAAAGCTGCTGGCGGCGATCTGCTGCTATGAAATCTTTTTGCGGGCCTATGTTATCGGGTTGTCGTTTGCTGGCTCACCCTACGCTTTTCATGCGATCGGCTCGACGATGTCCTGCACAGCGCAGGCCTATGCCGCGGTCCGGGGAATGAACAGGCGCACGGCCGCGGAGGATTTTCACTTTCTGGACAAACTCGCTAAACTCCGAAGAGTAGGACAGATTGGAACTACGATGGTTTTCCCTTCTTCGCGCCAATCGCATCGGGTACCCTTCGGAACCGGTCAGCGGATGCTGCGCTTCATGAACGGGGAGACGGATGAATACCGCCTCCATGATTCCCGAATTTTCGCGATCCTCCGGGAGTGGCTGTCCGGGATGGAGGCTGCCCCGGACAGAGATTCGGAGGCCATCCTGGCGGACGCCCAAAAGATCCACCCTGAACTGAAGGAGTATCTGGAACTTTCCCGTTTTGAGACCGATTGGCCGGTTATCCGCAGAAACTGCCCCGATGCCGAACATCTCCGCCGGCAGTTCCATGTCTGGTTTGACGGCCTGAAAACACTGAGGCTGGTTCACCACCTCAGCCGTTCTGCATTTCCCCCTCTCCCTATGTTTGAGGGCCTGAAGGGGCTTCTCGGCCGGATGGGGCAGTCAATTCCATTGCTTGCAGCGATTCCTTCTGGAATCCCGGAGCCTGACATCCAATTCCGAATTCTGGAAGAAATGCGATCCTGTTTTCCGGAATCGTAGGGGCGGGTTTCAAGTCCGTTCCTACGATTCCGGGTTCAAAGACGGTATTTTCCCCATATATGTTTGACCGCTGGTGTCAGGATGAGGAAAGCGGCAGCCACGAGAAGGGTGGCTGAAATGGGTCGGTTAATGAACGTGAAGAAATCGCCCCCGGAAGCGATCAGGGATTGCTGAAGCGTCTTCTCCAGCATGGGTCCAAGGATCATCGCCAGGATAAAAGGGGAAGCCGGAAAGGCGAACTTGCGCAGCAGGTACCCAACGACGCCGAAAAACACCATCATGCCCACATCCCAGGTAGAGTTGTTTACACTGTAGGCTCCGATGACGCAAACAACCACGACGACCACTGCCAGGTACCGGTAGGGGACTTTCAGCATTCGCACCCAAAAGCCGACCAGGGGAAGGTTGAGTCCCAATAGCATGACATTGCCGATATACATGGAGGCGATTACGCCCCAGAAGAGCTGCGGGTGATCCTGCAGCAGGAGCGGACCCGGCCGGATACCGTGAATCATCAGGGCAACGAAGATCATGGCGATCGATGCATTTCCGGGAATCCCCAAGGTTAACAGTGGTATGAATGATGATGTTGAGGCTGCGTTGTTCGCCGCCTCGGGTGCAGCCACGCCCTCAATCGCCCCGTTGCCGAAACGCTCGGGATGTTTGGAGAGGCGCTTTTCGACGGCGTAGGCCGCAAAAGAACTGATGATGGCCCCTCCGCCGGGCAACACACCGATGAAAAAGCCGATGGTGGACCCCCGCAAAACCGATGCCCAGCACTGTCGCCAATCCTCACGGGTGGGGAGCAGCCCTTTGAGCGCCGTTTTGAAGATTTCCCGATTTTCCGGGGCCTCCAGGTTACACAGAATCTCGGCCAGACCGAAGAGCCCCATGACCATCACAACAAAGTCAACGCCATCCGTCAATCGGCTCACTCCGAAGGTAAACCGCTGGCTTCCGGAGACCGGATCGAGGCCGATGGTGCCCAGAAGAAGACCCAGGACGCCCATCATCATGCCTTTCAGGACCGATTCCTCGGAGAGATAGACCGCCATCATCAGGCCAAGGAGCACAAGACAAAAGTACTCGGGAGGGCCAAATTTCAGGGCAAAGGAGGCAAGGGCCGGGGCCAGGATCGATATCCCCAGAACGGACAGCGAAGCAGCGATAAATGAGCCGATAGCCGATATGCCGAGAGCCGCTCCGGCCCTTCCATTCCGGGCCATCTTGTATCCGTCGAGGCACGTCACCACCGAGGCCGCCTCCCCGGGGATATTCAGGAGGATCGAGGTCGTGGAGCCGCCGTACATGGCGCCGTAGAATATGCCCGAAAGCATGATGACTGCCGAGACCGGGTCCATCTTGAACGTCACCGGCAGGAGAAGGGCGATTGTTGCGGGAGGGCCGAGACCCGGCAGTACGCCGATGGCTGTGCCCAGGATCGCTCCAATCGCACAATAGAAGAGGTTCGACGCGGTCAGGGCAACGGCAAATCCTCCGGCAAGATTTTGGAAAAAATCCATAAGTTCCTCTTACCCGAAAGCCGACAGCCACCCGAGGGGCAGGGTCACTCCCAGCAGGCGATCAAAAAGCAGGTAGCTTGCGACGGGCAGGATCAGGCTCACAAGCAGAATGGATAGCGGTTTCGTTTCAAGAACTTTCAGGACCACCGCAGAAAGGAGCGCCGTGGTGATGACATATCCCACCTTTTCCATCGCAGCCACATAAAGGATCAATGTCAGGACGACAACGACGGGGCCGCCCAGTCTGCCAAAAGTCTGGCTCTCACCAGTCACCCGGCCTCCCCAGGCCTGGAAGAGGAATAGAGCGGAAAGCGCGATCAGAATCACCCCGCCCCAAAATGGGAAGAAGCCGGGTTGAGGTTCGGTTGGCGCCCCAATCTGAAGTTTCACGGCGCCAACCGTAAAGCCGATAGCGATGGCCAGAAAGCAAAGCCCTGCGACGATTTCCCCTGGTTTTCGCATAATATACTCTCCCAGCCCCTACGATGTCTATTTCTTCAGGGACTTACCGAGTTCACGCTGGTTATCGAACTCTTCCCGCCAGAGCTTGCCGAATTC
Organism: uncultured Syntrophobacterales bacterium; assembly: GCA_903903205.1. GTDB lineage: Bacteria > Desulfobacterota > Syntrophia > Syntrophales > UBA5619 > UBA5619. Next base: position 675 of record CAIUXU010000003.1, on the reverse strand, counting down.
GTCTGGGCCAAGGTACTGGATTTCGTCCCCAAATTGCTTGATCATGCTGATGACGGACTTGTCCTCGGTCATCAGCTTGAAGGCATGTGCGAGCTTATCAATCACGGGTCGGGGGGTGCCTTTGGGCGCCAGAACGGCCCGCCACATGAGATTAACGACATTTACCCCCTCTTCCTTGGCGGTGGGGACGTCGGGCAATTGCTCCTCACGCTTGTAGTCGAGGGTGGCCAGGCCGCGAAGCTTTCCCGATCTGATGTGCGGAAGAAGGGCTGTAACCAATCCCCCGGTTATATCCGCATGTCCACCCAGAGCGGCCAGAAGCGCGGGACCGCCGCCGTCGTAGGGTACGTTCCTTGTTTTGATGCCGGTCTCTTTGCCGATCATCTTCCAGGGGAGGTCGGCCTGACCCCAGGGTCCGGTATTGCTGAAGATCAACTTATCCGGATTGGCTTTGGCGTATGCCAGCATCTCCTTGAAGGTTTTGAACGGCAGCTCGGGACGAGAGGCGATGATGGTCGGGCTGTAGTTGATCCGGCAGACGGCCATGAGGTCGTCCGGCCCCTTGGAGCGGCCTTCAACGGCGGGATAGGTGGTGCTCCATCCCATGCCCCCGAAGAGCAGGGTGTAGCCGTCGGGGGCCGATTTGGCCACGATTTCGGAGCCGATGGCCCCGCC
>CAIUXU010000002.1 GCA_903903205.1 uncultured Syntrophobacterales bacterium | reverse complement strand
TTCAGGCCTCTTCTGCGCTCGAGCTCTTCGAGTTTCCAGTCGAGACGCTTCACATTGTCCGCCTCACCTGTCTTGGCCAGACAGACACCGGAGAGACCTTCGTGGACGATCGCTTCGAGATCGTCGTTCGTCATCAACGTTTCCCAGTTGTTGATCCGCGAATAGACCTTGGAACCACCGGTGCCGGCAAATTTCAGGTTTTCCCGAACACATTCACGCGCCTTCACCTTTTCGGCGGGAGGGACGGAATCCTCCAGATCCAGCGTGATGATGTCTGCCGGAAATTCAGGCGCCTTGCCAACCATCTTCTCGTTGTTCCCCGGAATATAAAATACTGATCTCATAACTGCCATAATATTTTCTCCTTTCATGATGAGGGCAAATTTCAAATCTGCCCCCTCGGTTTGTTGGGCTATTTTACCCTTAGTTTTCCCTGCTGTTTAAGCTCTTTCAGCCTCCCCGGAATCTCGTTGGGATTGTCAACCACGATGATTCCTGCTTCTTTAAGCCGTGTAATTTTGTCCTGCGTGGAGCCGCTGCCGCGCTCGACGATAGCGCTTGCATGGGAGAATTTCATTCCCGCGGGCGCCCAGGCGCCGGAAACGTAAATGACGATTGGTTTCGTAAATTTTCCGGACTTCACCAGATCGGCAGCCTCCTCTTCGTGTGAACCGCCCATCTCGCCAAAAATAGCCATCACATCCGTATCGGGGTCATCCTGAAACAGAGGGAGGACGTCGGAAAAGGACATGCCCGTCACCGGCTCTGTTCCAACGTGAAGGACAGTACTGACGCCGAACCCCGCCTGGGCGATTACATACGGCAAAGTACCTGACTGACCGCCACTGCGGCTGATCACCCCGACATGCCCCGGGACGAAATGCCGGTTGGCAAACTCGACCGAACCACCCAGCCAGCCCAACGCACCAATCCCCGGTGTGTTCACCCCGATGGAGCCGGGACCCAGCAGCATCGCGCCCTTCTGTTTCCCGTAGGCGACCATCTCAAGGATATCGTACAGAGGCACACGCTCGACCGGCATGACGATCCATTTGATGTCGGCGTCCAAGGCCTCGAAGACGGCATCCTTGAGGCCCGTTCCGGGAATGAATGTCACGGAGACATCGAAGAGACCATGGTTTTTCACCGCATCCTTCACCGTATTGTAAACGGGAATCCCGTCCACTTCTTCGCCTCCGCGCCCCGGCGTGACACCGGCGACGACGTTCGTTCCGAGGTGCCGCATGAACTTTGCCCGCATGGAACCTTCCCTGCCCGTAATCCCCTGAACGACCACCTTCGTTGTTTTCGTAAGCAAAATAGCCATATTTTCACCGCCTTCCCGGTTTATGATATTCCATGTTTCTTGCGGTACTCTTCCAGTCCGGGTGTGGGCGCTTCGATCCTGATCGCCCCTTTACCCCTTAACCAGCACTCATATTCACATGCCAGGCATTCCGTACCGAGGCGCTTGGTATCGCCCTCAACCGCGGGGACGCCGTCCTTCAGGACCAAAAGCCCCCGGGCGTACGTCTTGCAAGCCGCAATGCATGCCTTGGACTCGCACGCCGCGCATTTACTCTCATCGATGATGATCTTGATCGTCTGTTCCTGAAACTCCATGGGTGGCCTCCTTTTACCCTTTTCTTTCCTTCTTGTATTCGAGAACCATCTCCTTCATCTCCGCAGCAAGCCCGACCGTATCATACACACGCTCGCCACCGTAAATCCGGATCCTGGCTTTGAGATCCTTTGTTCCTTCCCGCAGAATTTCCAGGGACTCTTTCTCTTTGTTGCCGGCCAGAAGAAGCATGACGGGGAAACCGGGACGTTTCGGCAGCTCCTCACGCAGGGCCTTTACTACGCCGTGGGCATGGTGCCACTGCTCCTGGTTGGCCGCCATGAAACCGCCCAGCATGTACCCATCAATCCCCGGCTGGGAGAAGACGAGCTTGGCCGCGCGATAGACCTTGGAGGCAGGCGGGTTTCCGCTTGTATCTGCAAAATCCGGCACCCGGAGCCCCTGCTTGTTGAGGCCGTCCACACCCAACATCGCACCACCGCCGCCCATGCCGTGATAACCGATCGTGCCGAAACACTCTCCCTGGATCTGATTGTTCATCTCGGCGAAATAACAGGTTCCGCGCAGATCCTTCTCCTCCACCCACCAGGCAAGTTTGTCGAGTTCAGTGGGTGGGGTTCCCGCCTCGCGGGCCACCTCGATCCCCAGTTCGGGATGACGGATGACGGAGGAGTCGTCGATGGAAATCCGGCAGTCGCCGGCAAGAACCTTTCCATCTTTCGTGATCACCATCGGGTTGATTTCAATAAGTCGGGCGCCGTAATTCTTGAAGGTTTCATAAAGACCGACCATCAGCCGGGCAACCTGGGCAATGTGTTTGCTGGGGACATTGACCTTGTTGGCGAGGTTGAGTGCGTCGTAGATTTTGAACCCCCGGATAACATCCACGTTCATGAGGGCGATCTTGTCGGCGGGAACCGATTCGATGTCCATGCCGCCCTCGGTGGAGAACATGACCACCGGACAGCGCGCAGTCGCCTGGGCGTTGACAATAATTCCGGCGTAATACTCCTTGGCGATATCCAGTTTTTCTTCGACAAGGACCGCTTCCACCAGAAGACCCTTGATCGTCATGCCCAGCAGGGCTGCCGCGATCTTTTCCGCCTCTGCCGGCGTATCGGCAAACTTTACGCCGCCTGCTTTCCCGCGCCCCCCCGCCCAGATCTGAACCTTGATGACCACGGGTTTGCCGATCTTCTCCGCAATCTGCCTCGCTTCCGCGGGTGTCTTTGCAACCGCTCCCTGCGGGATCGGCATCTTGGCGATCTTGAACAACGCTTTTCCTTCATGCTCCTGTAATCGAGCCATCGCTACCTCCTAAACGGATACGTAAATGTCAAAATACAAAAGTTCTTTCCCGAATTCATCGCGTCTGATATGAACAGACAGCAACCGTGAGACATTAGGTCGGTGAAAGA
>CAIUXU010000001.1 GCA_903903205.1 uncultured Syntrophobacterales bacterium | reverse complement strand
GCATACCGCGAGAAGGTGGCCGAGTTGCGACGGGTTTGTCCGGAGATCAGCATCACCTCCGATGTGATCGTGGGATTCCCGGGGGAAGAGGATGAGGATTTTAATCAGACGCTGGAATTGATGCAGGAGATACGCTTCGATAACCTTTTTTCTTTCCAGTACTCGGAACGGGAAGGTACGGCTGCTGTCGGGATGGATGGGCCCGTAAACGAGGGCGTTAAACGGGAACGGCTGACAGCGCTCCAGACCCTACAGGCGGTTCATACGCTGGAGAAAAACCGCGCCTGCATTGGCGGATGCGAGTCGGTTCTGGTCGAGGGACCGAACCGAAACGGCTGTGAGGGGCTGACTGGCAGGACTCGAGGAAACCGGATCGTTCATTTCCCGGGGAGAATCGAACTGATCGGCGAAACGGTTTCCGTGCGGATCATGGCGGCTTTTGCCCATTCACTTCGGGGCGAAATGGAGGAACGAGGAGGCGCAGATGTTTATTGAGATGAAAGTATCGGGACTGACGATGGATCCGATCACCAATACACCTATCGTTATCCTGAAAGACCTCGAGGAGAGAAAAGCCATTCCGATCTGGATCGGCATCTTCGAGGCGAGCGCCATCGCGACCGAGATCGAAAAGATAACCTTTTCGCGTCCGATGACCCATGACCTTTTGAACGACATTTTGAAGGTATTGAAGGCAGAGGTGTTGCGGATCGAAATTCACGATCTTCGGAACAACACCTTTTTTTCCAACATCCACCTTCGGCGTGCCGGAGAGGTGATCATCGTTGATGCCCGCCCCAGCGATGCGATCGCGGTAGCCCTTCGTGCCGGCGCCCCCATCTTTGTGGAAGACAAGGTGATCGAAAAGTCCCGGAACGTCGATTTCGGGACGAAGATGACGGACCTTGACCGGCTGAAGAAAGAGAAGCTTGCCGAATTTCTTGAAAATCTCTCCCCGGAGGATTTTGGAAAGTACAAGATGTGACTAACAAAGTGCTGAGGACTATTTTTTTACGAGGCAGCGGATGGGTCTTCTGGATCAGGCGATCGGGGAGTTCGACAGACACATGAAGGTCGAGAGAAATCTCTCCGAACATACAAGAGACGCCTATCTGACCGATCTGAGGCAGTTTCAGACATTTTTGGCGGAGACAGGGTTGAAATCCGAACCCGCAGCCGGGATGGATGAGGCTATCCCCGTCGATCCGTTGGTGATCCGCTCTTTTTTAGCCTCCCTCTACCGCGGGAAGTACCGAAAGGTGACCGTCTCCCGGAAAGTGGCGGCGCTTCGCTCTTTCTACCGCTACCTCCACAGGGAAGGGAAGGTCTCCTTAAACCCGGCTGAACTCGTGCAACTTCCGCGGTGCGAGAAATACGTTCCCGTCGTCCTTTCTGTGGACGAGATGCTGGCGCTCCTCCGTGTGAATTTTCCGGAAGATGCGACCGGACGACGGGACCGGACGATGATCGAGCTCTTCTATTCCGCCGGGATACGTCTCAGCGAATTGACGGGAATTGATCTCGGGGATATCCGTTCCAGCGAAGGGCTTGTCAAGGTCAGGGGAAAGGGTCGAAAAGAGCGAATAGTTCCGGTCGGCAGACCGGCCCTGCAGGCGCTTGAAGCCTACCTGCAGAAACGGCCGGAACTCCGGAAAGAGGGAGCGGATCAGGATGCGGAAAATGCCCTTTTCCTTAGTACTCGGGGAAAACGGATGAATCCAAAGGGGGTGGCCAGGGTGGTTGAGCGGGTGGTCCGCGAAAGCGGAATCGGCCGGAAGATCAGCCCGCATGCGCTGCGGCACACGTTTGCGACCCACCTGCTGGATGCCGGCGCCGATTTGCGTTCCATCCAGGAGATGCTGGGACACCGGAGCCTTTCGACAACGCAAAAATACACCTCGGTCAGCGTGAGCCGTCTGATGGAGATCTATGACCGGTCGCACCCGCGTGCCGGAGGAGGGAAGGAATTAAGATGAGGATTCGGGGAACGACCATTCTGGCGGTCCGCCATCGGGGGAAGGTCACCGTGGCGGGAGACGGCCAGGTGACGCTTGATACGACGGTCATGAAACATGGAGCGAGGAAGGTGCGCCGTCTCTACCACAACCAGGTGATTGTCGGGTTTGCCGGGGCGACTGCCGATGCATTTACCCTCTTTGACCGTTTCGACCAGAAACTCGAACAATACAAGGGGAACCTGGTGCGGGCGGCCGTGGAGCTGACAAAGGACTGGCGAACGGACAGGGTGCTCCGCCACCTCGAAGCCCTGATGATCGCCGTTAGCCGTGATTCATTTCTGATCATCTCGGGAAACGGCGATGTGATCGAGTCGGACGACAACGTGATGGCCATCGGCTCGG